>JAGLLG010000001.1 GCA_023140635.1 Candidatus Pacearchaeota archaeon
TGCTTTGATTGGAATGACAGTAGGTACAGCATTCGCTGCATCTTACCCAACACCTTTCACAACTAACACTGCAATTGTTGTTGGTGCTAATGCAGCCCCTTCAGACAATATCGCAGCCTCCAGTATTGCTTCTAATTTAGATGCAAGTTCTGCTGGAACAGGTGCTACTACAACTACGTCAGACGGTGATTCTTTCAAATTCGAGAGAACATCCACAAAGTTTAATCTAGGAAGTAACATTACAGGTATTATTTCTTCAAGTATTGATGACGACGAATTACCAACTCTTTTAGCAGATGGTAAATTTATCGACAATGACAACGATGAGTTTGATTACACTCAAAAAATCGATGTTGATGCCGGTGTCCAATTAACAATGTTTGATGATAATGATTATGCTGAAGATTCTCCTACTGTTGGATTCAAAATTTCCTCTAGTCAAACTGTATTAACATACACTCTTGACTTTAGTGATGAACCAACAATTAACGATTTAGCTACAACTGAGTTGCCATTTATGGGTAAAACATACTATGTTCTATCCAATACGACTTCAGGTGCTAATGTTGTATTAACTCTTCTTGATTCCGCTTCGGATACAATTTTATCTGAAGGCGAATCTACTACATTAAATGTTGAAGGAACTGCTTATGCAGTTAGTATCAACTTTATTAGTACTTCGGAAGTAAAGTTAACTGTTAACGGTGAAACTACAAATAGTTTATCCGAATCTCAGACATACAAACTTAGCGATGGTTCTTATCTTGGTATAAAGGATATCATGTATACTGCTAAAGATAGTGGTATTAGCAAGGTTGAATTTAGTATCGGTTCTGGTAAGTTAACACTTACTGGAGGGGGTTCCACAGATGTTAAGATTAATGATGATTCCATTTCTGGACTTACATCGACTGTTCTTAATGCAAGTGGTGGACATGCCAATGGTGCAGGTGCCACAGAAACTGTTTCAAAGATTACTCTTGTTTGGGCTGCTGATGATGACTTATTTATCACAGAAACTACTGAGATAACTATGCCAGGATTCGGAGCTGTTAAGATGTCTTATGGAGGATTAACATATCCTATTGAAGAAACTATTGAAGTTGCACAAGGTGGAGATTTATATGCTACTCTTGAAAACTTCCCATTGAAGGATGGTGAAGCTGATATTAACTTCTTATATGCTACTACTTCTGGTGCCTTTGCGGGTATCGGTAAAGATGCAGATAACAAATTAGTTACTGCGGCTACTGGTGCGGACCTTACATTCGATAAGGATACTGATGATTACTTTATTGTTTCCTGGAACGATGGGAACGATGCCGAATCTTATTTGATGAGAGCTACTAATTTCGTATTAGATGGTTCAACAAATAAGACAGATTTCCAGTATTACAAGAATGGGGCATGGGTTGACACTAAAACAGGTGCTAAGGCTGCAGATACATTTTCTATTGGAAATGCGGATTTAGTTGTTGGAGCTGTTAATCGAGTAGCTAAGCATGTTGTTATTGGTAATAATAGTGGAAGTGTTAACTTTAATGAACTTTGGTCAAAAGAAGGAATGAGAGTTAACTTGCCTTATTTATCTACTGATAATGGTACTGCTGCTGGTGCGTTTAACGTTTCCACAGAAGGTGCTGGAGGTTCTACAGGTCACAATGCTACATCTTTCTATCTCGTAATGAGTGAAGAAGACAAGGATGGTAACAAAGCGAATGCTGATGGTGACTGGATTAATTTAACTATTGGATGGGATGGATCTTCTACTGCTGAAGTAGAGGTAAGTGCTGTTGATACAGAGAACGCAGATGCTACATCTACTGAGATTGGAAGCACTGATGTGTGGAGAGATTTCACATACACTGCTCTTGCAACCGAAATCTTATACAACAAGCCAAGTTCAGGACAGAAGAGTGTTAAGATAATCTACCACGGTGATGAAGTTACTGCTGATGTATACATTACATCTCCAGAAGTAACTCTTATCTCTACTGATACTAGTGTTGGTGTTATGACTGTTAAGGACAGTGAAGTTGCTTCCGTTTCCGGAAAGAACTTGATTGTTGTTGGTGGTTCTGCTATCAACTCCGTCGCTGCTGAATTACTTGGTGGAGCTTATAGTGAAGCTGCATTTACATCCGCTACGGGTGTGGCTGCTGGAGAGTTTATGATAAAGTCCTTTAGTAGGACTGGAAATACTGCTCTTTTAGTTGCTGGTTACAATGCTGCTGATACTGAAAAAGCTGTTACTTACTTGCTTAACAACGTTGTTGATACAACTGTTGGTAAGAATTACAAAGGTACATCCGCTACAGAAGCTAGTTTAGTTGTTGCTTAAATACAAAGTTAAACAAAAAATTTATTTTTACTCGCCCGACCCCAAAAAGGTCGGGCTTTTTTTATGTTATTTTATTTCTTGACAAAACAAGTATAGGAATATTTATAAACTATAGACATCTATATAATCTCTATGGTTACAACAATTCAAGTTAGCGGGAATCTTTTAAACAAATTAAAGGGTTTAAAGATTAGTAACACTGAAAGTTATGAGAATGTTATTTGGGATTTGGTCGAGGACAGGATGGAACTAAGTGACGAGACTAAGAAGAATATCCGAATTTCTGAAGAGCAAATTGCAAGAGGTGAGGTAATAAGTTTGGAAGAATTAAAGAAAGAGTTAAGATTATGATTTTTTCCGTAGATTTTTCTAAGAAAGCATCTATCCAATTTAAAAAAATGGATAAGCAGATGCAAAAGAGAATTATTGATAATCTGGAAAGAATACAAATTCGTCCATTCACATTTGTCAAAAGACTTGTTGGATCTAAATATTTTCGATTGAGGGTTGGAGATTATAGATTAATATTAGATATTCAGCAAGGGAAACTTATAATTTTGGTTGTTGAAATCGGGCATCGAAGAAATGTTTACAAGAATGATTAAAGGTATAGAAATTTTTTTAAACCCCTTCACCGACGATTACCTATGAGACAGATTAAAACCGCAGAAATTCAGGAAGGAGAAGCCAAAAGGAAAAAGATTATTGTAGGTGTTGTCTTGATATTTTTGATGGTAGTCTCCACAGCAGGATATTCGTTAATGCAAGGTGATGACAGCAACGACAACTCTAAGGTTGAAGAAAACGGACTAGTATTCTATAAACAAAGTGGTGCATGGATGACTTCAATCAACGGAGAAACTTTCGGTTTTCAGTATTTGCCCTCAGAAGTTGCGAATATTTCCGTTGAAGGTTATTATACTCTATCTTCGTACTCAGACCAGCCGCTATACTACACCTCTCAAGGAGAAGGAGTTGTAGAAATTTTAAATAACATTGGACGTTATGTTCTAAGATATCAAGGAGCGTGTCTAAATGAAACCTTAAATGAAACCTTAAATGAAACCTTAAATGAAACCTTAAATGAAACCTTAAATGAGACTAGCTGCGAAGATGATTTACCCATAAAAGATTGTTGGAGTAATATAATCATAACTGAAGCAGCTAACGAGACAAAAGTTTACAAGGATCAAAGTTGCGTTTACCTCCTCGGTGATTCAGTGAAAGCGGCAGATGCATTTTTATACAAGGTTTTAAAAGTAAATTAGTATTTAGTAAAATATGGCCAAGAAAAATTTGAGTAATGCTGAGAAAGAAGAATTGAAGGCTGAAGGAGAATTACCAAGTAAATCTGTTAGAAGGCGTGAGGATATACAATTAATCTGGTTCTTTGTAATCGTTGCCCTTGTTTTTGCGTCAGTATTGGTACCCTATTTTTATTCTCAAAATTTAAGATCGTTTAGTTATGCTGGTGTTGATTGGGTGGAAGAAGAGTACGATCAGTTCGATATCTATCATTCAGAATTTCCAGCGTTGAATGGCGAGAATTACAAGTATAATATTTTTTTGAGAAATGACCCTCGAGAGAATAATGTTCCTACTGATGGAAACTTTGAGGATTTTAAGGTTGGAGGTTTTGTTTCTATAAGTCCTGAAGTAGATTTGTGTAGAGGAGATGTCTCCCGAGTAATGTTGGATCTCGGGAGTTTCCTTGAGTTAGGTCTTGGAGTTCAGGAAATATCTGCTGCGACTTCGAGTTTTGAAGTTCATAACGAGACTGGCCGGGCTTATGCTACATGTAGCACGAAATACAGAACAGTTATCATGATTGAAAAGGGCGAGCCATCTGTTGTACAATCTAGACATAATCCTTCCTGCTACACTATTCGAGTAAGGGATTGTGACGATATAGAACCTGTTGAAAAGTTTATAACCGAAGTTATTCGAGCGTTTAGGGAGAATGAATAAGTGATGAATAAAATATTTGAAGCAGGTTTTTTCAGATTATGCAATGACTTCGTTCTTGCTAATCAAAAATCTGAGGATTTTTGCTGATGGATCCTCAGATTTTATTAGGATTTCTCTTGACAGTTTTACCTATTTTTGAATTAAGAGGGGGATTGCCTATTATTGTCGAGTATGCTGTCCGGAATGGAATTCCTGTTTGGCCTTATTTTTTGATAGTGCTTATACTGAATATCCTAGTTGTCTTTTTAATTTTCATATTTTTCGATTTTCTCCATGAAATTCTGATGAAATTGAAATCTTACCGTCGTGTAATTGGCACCATTCTAACTCGACTTCAAAAGAGAATAGGGAAAGTTAAAAATAACATGGATCGTTGGGGCTATTTAGCTTTAATGTTTTTTGTCGCAATACCCTTACCAGGATCAGGTGCTTGGACCGGAACTTTAGTGGCATGGACCTTGGGATTAGATAGATGGAAGAGCCTAGTTGCGATTGCGTCAGGTGTAATCATTGCAGGATTCTTAATTCTTCTTTTTTCTCTTGGACTTTTTTCGTGACTTTTTTAAACTGTTTAGGTATTTTAGATCAGAATAGATTGGGATTGATTTTATTTTATACATTTTTACTATCAGAAACCAGACGGCCACAACTAAAATTGTAGAAGCAATATGCCAGAGTACCCAATGAACTAGAGAGAAATAAACATTGTCAACAATTAAGGCTAGAAAGACTATTCGGATGATATTCAAAGAGAAGAGCATTGCTATCGCAGTTATAAGGGCGAAGAATCGTTTTTTTGGTTTGACTTCTGCCGTAGAAAAGATTAGGAAAAACAATAAATAGAAGGCGGCTCCAGCGACACACGCAGGAACTATCTCGATGAAAATTCCTCCTACAAACATTAAATTATCTGCAACTGTTACCCTTGTGAAAAAAGAGAGTATAGTTTCAACAGCTACAATAGTCATCGGTGTTAAAATTTTGTAGAAAATATAAAGATTGCCAATTCCCGCGAGAAGCAACAAAAAATACCTAAAAAACATACCTATAATCCTCTTTGATTGCTTATTCATATAAGTTAATAGAGAATCTATTTAAAAAGTTTTAGAATTCGACTTTTCTTGATCTTCGAGAAATTCGGATAATAAGAACTAAGAAGACTAAAATTAATAACGCAACAACTCCTGAAATACTGTAAAGCACTGTGTTACTCATGTTTGCAAAAAGTCCTTCCTTCTCTTCGATATTTACCGAAACTGCTTGATAGTTCATCTCTCCATCAACGATTGCATTCACCTTAAGTGTCTGGAATCCACCTTCTGTAGGGATCAACTTAATTGTAATCATTGCAGTATCATCTTCGTTGATTAAAAGTGATGCTGGTTCAACACTCACAAGTTCTGCCCAGCCTTCAAATTCCGTAACAGAAACTACAAAATTATTATCGTTACCATTATTCATAACTGATGCAGTGATTATTAATTCTTCTCCGACCTTCGCGTCCGAATCTAAAGACGCGGTTATTGACGGTGCAGGCCCCTTACAAGATAAGATTTCTAACCCGATTGAGAAATCATCCCCTTCCTCTTCGGAACTTTCCCCATATGCAACAACTTCATTAAGTTCGTCTTCGTCGTCATCGTAATCATAATAAGTGTAAATATCTAACTCATAGTATGCCTTGTCGAGTTCATCTGGGATTGTAATGAAAAATACAACTTCTTTTCCTTTCTTGTCCCTAAGATTGTCTATAACAACCTTTTCATAAATCCCTAATTTCGAATCCTCAAGAGTTACCAAAACCTTTTCCTCGTCGTCATCTCCAATATTATACACCATGAATTTTACTTCAACATCCTTATCACCACATGAAGCTAAAATGTTGTCCAGATCCTCTTTAACAATTATTGTTGAATCATCGCTTGACGTAATATCAAATTCGAAATAAGTCTCGTCATTATTATTAAAGTCTTCAGATACAGAAGTACATTCTAAGTCCTCATTTTTTTCATCATATACTCTCACATAAATTCTATATGTTCCTTCATCTAAATCAATTGGCAATTCATCAATTTTAAAAATTACTATTTCTTCATCATCGTCTTTGATTCTTCCAAGATCCTTCTCATCATCATCAAGACCAATTTTCCTTCTTGTAATAGTGTTATCGTCATCATCAAGAATCATTAATTCCAAAATAACATCATCGATATTATCGTTTCCAGTATTTTCAACTGCTACTTCAATTTCAAGTTCATCTAGGTATTCCCATTCTTCGTCATCACCCTTCCCATAGTTTGTAATTTCGAATGAAGTGATTTCCAAGTGACCTTTATCACCAGAGAATTCGTCACAATATTTGTATTCACTTGGAGGGATAACAACATCCGTAATTGATACTGAGAAACTTGATTCATCGTCTCTTTGTCCCGTATGAGAAGTAGCATTAATTATTACTGTTAGCGAATTCCCTCCTTGATTTTCAAATCCTGTTATTGTTCCAGTCACAATCCTTGATTCATCAATTGAACCATTAAACCCTGTTTCATTTGGAATTGAGACAGTTCCGATTGTAGATATAGAATCATCAAAAGAAAAATTCATACTTTGTGAGGATCCTGTGTAAGTTAGATTGAATGTGAATGTAAACGAACCTGCGTTTTCTACAACACTTGTTGGTGCAGATACGTCAGCAATAGTAAATACACTAGAATTTGCAGCACTAACAATCCCTAAACTCATAAGTAAAACTACAATAATTCCGAAAAATGCGTAGGATTTTTGTACCATGTTGTAATTCTTTAGTTACGATGATTTATAAAGATTTCTATTTTTGAGCAGATAGGATAAGGTTTATAAATTTGAGAATCATCAGTATTTCATGGTGAGATCGCAAGAGAATTTAGTAGGTGCATACGCATTTTTAATAGGTGTTATATTGGCTGTGGTCATTGGTTTATTCAATAAATCTCTTGAATCTGCAGGGGTGTTATTCTATTCAGCTCTAGTTATCATCGGTTTGATTGTAGGCTTCATGAATGTTGGTGATAAAAATTCCAGTACGTTTCTTATGGCAAGTCTCTCTTTAGTTATCGTTGGAGCACTAGGTGCCGAACCTTTGAAATATATCGCCTTGAATAATTATGTTGTAACTTCATTGAGAAATGTGCTTGGCTCGTTGTTAGTTCTATTCGTACCAGCAACCATTATTGTTGCGCTGAAGACTGTTTTCTCGATGGCGAAGATTTAGTTTAAGAATTCTAATATATCTGATAAGTTAATTATTTTAGAATCATCTCTAGCAAGCCCATAACAAGCAGTATTTACCCATATTTCAATTTGGGGGAAGTTTTCAAATTCGGTAGTGTTAATATTGTCTGCCTCAAAAACGTAGACTCTTTTGTCAAGCTTTTCAATTTTGTCCTTAATCGTATGAATTGATTTTTGGTGTTGCCCATGTTTCACGGAGACTATAAGTCCGATCTTATTAGCAGCAAGGAACTTCACCTTCTTAATCTGGGTTTTTTTGTTGCATACATCAATCTCTTTCTGTTCGATCTTTTCAAGATTTTTTGTTGTAAAAATATAAATCTCTTTTTGAAGTTGAATCGCATTGTTTATTGCGTGGAATTTTCCATCAGTAATTAGGAGTAAGGTATCTGCCGATTTGTCAAATGCTACAGAGCTACAACCGAGAACATGACCCTTATAGTACGCACCCTGCTTTATTACAACCTTTTTACCTTTCGATTCTAAATACGACCTTACTTTGGAAATTAGTCCTATATATTGAATACTAGCCGCGAGTGAGATTGTTTTACCTTTTAAATCATCTAATACTTTTAGATTTATATCTGAATCTTCAAATTTTCGTCTAGCTTCTACAAATAATACCCTCGCTGAATCAAATAAATTGGCTGGGGCACGCTGTGTTTTCATATATAATTTAAAAAAATTAAGTTTTTAAGGATTTAGAATCGCTCGATTTCTTCAGATCTTGGAACTTTAACAGGTTCTACCCCGCCTTTTTGAATCTCGAAAACTTTTGAAGGTGTTGCGATTATAGTATCCTCACCAAATCCTGCGATTTTTCCTTCAAGTGCCTCAACAGTCTTCTTAATCTTAGAGATTGCCCGCTTCAACTCAATCACATCCTTAGACTTCAATACTTTAATATTAATCACTGCAATAGTATAACCTTCTCGAAGAGAATTCAATACTGGATTAATATCTTCATATGTGTTTAAAATAAATGTTTTAACGAAGATTTTAGAATCGGATTTCTCTTGTTCCAAATCAATTTCGATAAAATCTGAAGAAGACCCCTCGTCTTTATTAAACATCTTTTTGAATTTATTGAATACCATACAATGATTTCATAGAATCAGTATTTAAATATTTATGTGATCAAGAAAATAATTAAGGTTTATCCCTGAATCTTTTTCATAACTTCTTCACGAATTGATTCTATCTTTTCTGAGAATTGTTTTTCCTGTTCATCGATTGATTTCATCCGAAGATCAATTAGTTCTTTTTTCTTTTTCATATCTTCAACGATTTCTTCTTTTGTACTTTTAATTATAACTTGATTTCCGATTATTCGAGAAACTTCTCCAGAAGTTTTTTCAACTTCCTCAAGAATAAAATCTGTTTCATTAGCTTCCATAGAAAATGCGTTCTTCTGCATAAGAAGTTGCTGAAAACTCTGTTCCATCATTTGAAGTTCTTGTATCTTCCTTTGCGTTTCCTCATCTAAGTTTGCTAGAGGGTTTACAGGTGCTCTTTGTTCTTCATTTACCATTTAATCTGATGTAACCGTTTTCATTTTAGTTCGTGGTTTATAAAATATCCTTGCACCACATTTTGGACAGAGAAATCTCTTATTTAAATCCTCTGATTTTATTTTCGCACTACATGAAAAACATTTGTATATACTCATTTTATTTTTTATTTTTCAAGGTTTTTAAAACTAACCATTTAATCTTTTAAGTGGAAAACTCCTCCAGCAAAATTCTTACCACATTTTGAACAAAACCATATTGCCTTTGCTTGCCTTTTAGCCCGGCCCTTGCAGAATGGACATTCTTGTCTCTTTCGCTGTTTAGCTTCGACAGCTATTAATTTCTGCTTTACTTTCCCATACCCTGCGCCGAATCTTCCAGCGCTTCCGATTTTTTTCTTTTTTACTGCCATTTTCTTATTATTTTTAATTTAATGGGGCTGCCCGGATTTGAACCGGGGTCGTGAAGTCCCAAACCTCAAATCATACCAGGCTAGACCACAGCCCCATAAATGTGAGGAGTTTTAATGATTAATAAAGTTATTCTTTCTTTTCTTCCGTCTTCCCTTCTTCTTTAGGTTCCTCAGAAGCTTCCTTAACTTTTTCAGCTTCTTCAGCAGCTGCTTTAACAGCTTCCTGTTCTTCTGTTATTTTTGCGAAGAATGTATCTAATTCTTCTTTTTTCTCTGGATCAATATCTGTTTTCTGTGCTCCGATTTCTTCCTTATATTTTCCTTCAGAAATTTCTTCCAAAACTTCTTTAGGTTCCTTACTCTCAATTAGAACTCCCAATGCTTGGCAAGTTCCTATAATTGACCTTAGCGTTGCAGGGAAATCGTTAGAAAGCATAGTATTATGTTTTGATTTTGCGATAGAGATAACTTGCTCAATCGCAAAGTTCCCAACTTTTTGTTTCATTCTAGCTCCAGAAGCTTTTTCAATTTTAAGTTCTTTTTTTATTAATTCAGATGTTGGAGGAGACAATACTTTTATAGAAAATTCTTTTGTTTTTGGATCGACGGTTAGATGAACTGGAACCGTAACCCCTTTAAATTCAGATGTTGCCGTGTTCACGTCGGAGATAACCTGTCCCATGTTAATTCCCATAGGACCTAACTGCTGAGCAACGGCAGGACCTGGGCTCATTTTTCCACCTTCCACAAGTAATTTTATTAATACCATTTTATTTTGCTGGAGAATTCCTTTAAAAAACTATTGAAGGAATTAATCTTCTTCTAACTCCTCCCTTCTTATGACCATTATATTATCTAATTTAATTGTAACAGGAATTGGAACCACCGCACTGAGTAAAGATACCACACACTCACCCTTTCCCTTATCAATTCTAATAACCTTTGCTTTTTCTTTTTTGAAAGGTTCGGAAATAATTTCAATAATATCGTTCTTTTCAATCTTAACATCTGCAGCAACAGGTTCAAGCATTTGTTTTATTTCACTGTAAGTCACAGTTTTCCCAATGATCCCTTTTACATAAGGCAAATTAAAAACCGCCTCCTCTGCATGTTCCCTATCAGGAGATTCTAAGAATACATAACCTCGAAGTCCGTGCGGCCTCGCGAGAGCATAAATTCCTACCTTCTTTTTCTTAACCTTATCTGCGATCATCTCTAATGCCTTATCTTCCTTATTTGTTGTAACTTTAACTACAAAAGTAAGTGATTCAAACTCTCGCTTAGGTTTCTCTTCTTTTGGTTCTTCTTGATTCTCACTAGGCTTTGCTGTATCTTCAGTATTCTCCTCAGATAATTCTTCTACAGATTCTTCTTCAAGAACTCCAGATTGTTTTTTTGCACCCTTAATTTTTGGTGCAAAAACATCTTCAGAAGCATCGCTAGTTTCCTCTTCTTCGAGATAATCAAATTCACTATCGTATCCTATTGCCATGTTTTGCTCCAACTAATCCTCAAAAATTTAAGAATTAGATATTGGTAGTAGAAAATTTTGGTTTTTAAACATTTTGGTATCAAAACATTCTTTTCATCAAAATAGAAATGACAAAACCTAGTGCCCCAATAATCAAAATACCTATTGCAGAAACCTTTGAAATAGTTTTGAATTCTTCCATAGTTGGTTTTTTCAAAAGTTTGCAAACTCGAAGATACTTATTATACTCTGAAGACAATTTTCTCATCAATTTAGGAGCCATATTAGTTTTGAGAAATAGATGTTTTTAAGTTTATTCATCAAAGAATTCTATTCATCAAAGAATTCTATTCCAAGCTCGTCTTCAATGTCTTTTCTTCGGGCTACTTCAATAGGGAGTCTCTCGCCAATTATTTGAGGAGATTTGACCCCTGTAACGATCACCATAACTTTTATAGATTTCTCCAAATCTTTAGAAATTTGTGCACCAGAGATTAATTTAGCATCTGGTGAAAGTTGTTCTCCAATTTTTTGAACTACTTGTTTGTATTCCTCCAACGACAAATCAGTTCCTCCAATAACATTAACTAAAGCCCCCTTTGCGTTTTTAATATCAACATCCAAAAGAGGATTGTTCAAAGCCTTGTCTACAGCCTCCATTGCTCTATCACTCGAATCCGATTCACCCATCCCGATTAAAGAGACACCTCCATCTGCCATGATCGCCTTAATATCTGCAAAATCCAAATTTACCAATCCAGAACTCGTTACTAATTCTGTAATTCCTTTTACCGAGTTTGTCAAAATTTCATCAGCTACTTTAAACGCTGTTGGAAGAGGTAAGTCTGGTGCAAGTTCCAACAATTTATCGTTAGGGATTACAATTAATGTATCAACAATTCCTTCCATTCGCTCAAGACCTTCCATAGCATTTTCGATTCGTTTTGCTCCTTCAACTGT
>JAGLLG010000010.1 GCA_023140635.1 Candidatus Pacearchaeota archaeon
TTTCTTCAGAATAGTCTGGTCCTTTTACAGAATAATCTCCTTGATAAGCAGCAACAAAGCTAACTCCTAAAAGGGCAATCATTCCCAACGCAAATGCACTCATCATTTTTTTGTTTTCCATTTATTTTACCTCCATTAATTTAATTAATATATTAAGATAAAATTTCTTTATAAGGAGGGTGGACTTGGAATCCACTTAATTATTTTTTCCAGAAAATACTTTTTGTAATAGAAACGATCCAACTCCAATGTAAAACTAAATGAATAATGACGAGCAACCCCATAACAAGTCCGCTTAGATCATGCAACATAGAAATATTATCAAAACTTAAAGTTCTATATGCGGACACTCCGATTAGTCTTATTAATCCAGGCCACTTAATTAGACCTGTAATAAAGCAAATAAAAAAAGAGATAGCTAATCCGACATCAATCCAATAATTCAGAATTGTTTTATTCATTTTGAACATCCCGTTTTATCTCCTCTGCTATATCTTTTACCAACGCTGGAGAAAATGCATACTCCTCCCGGATACTTTCTAAAACACTATTAACATCATAATTTTCTTCTAACCTAAACTCAGTAACCATGCCGGATAAGAGGACATTAGAATCTATTTCCCATAAGTCTGCTACTTCTTGTACAGTTAATGATTTCATTTCACTACCCTCAATTTCAACTGAATGGTCGTGCTCATGTTCTTCAAGTTCAGAATAAGATAGATAGCCTATAACCCCAAATAAAGTTCCTATAATTCCGATTAAAATAAAGATTGTTATCCGCTTCATTTAATTATGGGATGATAATCCTTTATAAATAATATGGATCCTAAATCCATCTTCTTTAAAAATATTTAAACTAGTATTTCATTAGATTATAATGGTGTTAATGACTGGACGAGCAATAGGGAATGGATTTGGAAAACTAATGAGTTTGGGAATGGGATCTGAAATACTCTACTCTTTTGTAATAATTGTCTGTAGCCTAATGATTTATTTCGGAACAAAAGAACTATACAAATTAACTTCTCACAAGGGAATAAAATATTTTAGGCTATCTTTTTTATTTTTTGCACTCGCTTATTTTTTCAGATCTTTTATAAAAATAATACTATTCTATTTTGAAATAAGTGAATTGAGGACTATCCTCCCAATCTTTGGAAGCGTAACTTTATTCATCTTCATGTATTTTAGTTCTATGGCTATTTTCTATCTTCTTTATAGTGTAATGTGGAGGAAATGGAAATCTAAGTGGATAATTTGTTATCTTCACATAATCTCACTTGCAATAGCCATAATAACTCTTTTATTCCAAAACCCTTTAATTTATTTTTTAATGAATATTTTATTCTTTATTTTTATTTCTTTCACGGTTTTTATCTCATTCAAACAATCTAAGAAAAAGAAACACTCTAACCTCTATGCAATATACCTCATGCTTCTCATCTTTTGGATCTTTAATATTCTAGATATCTTAATTCCAAATTTCCTCCAAGCATTTCAACTATTCATTTATTTAATTTCATTGGGAATATTCCTTTTGATTTTTTATAAAGTTATTAGAAAAACAGGTTAAAATGGCAAAAAGAAATAAATTAGAAATAATAAGGGATATACTAAGAATTATTCAAAAAAATCATCCAATAAAACCAACACCCTTACTTAGAATGTCAAATATTTCTTCTTCCAGATTTAAGGGATATTATTCAGAATTATTAGAAAAAGAGTTTGTAAAAGAAACTTATGGGAAAAATAAAAAGATTACCTTGACGGAAAAAGGTTATAGGTATCTAGAGAAATATTCTGCAATAATAAATTTTATTGATGAGTTTGAGTTGTAAAATTAATCTTTGCTTTCTTTCTTTCCCTCAGGCTTCATCAATGGAAACGCGACGCACTCCCTAATTGGGCGTCCTATCATAACTGAAAACAGCCTTTCACTAAAACCAAACCCACAAGCAGGTGGCATCCCGTATTTTAAAGCCTCGATAAATCCCTTATCATGCTCCATCGCCTCCGAATCACCGTCATCACCAAGCATTCTCTGCTTCTTGAATCTCTTCTCTTGATCGATCGGGTCGTTCAACTCACTATACCCGTTTCCCATCTCACTCCCCGCTAAAATAACTTGAAACTGCTCAACCTTTCTAGGGTCAGCTTTACTTCTCTTCGCTAATGGTGTCATCTCAACAGGTTGTCCAACCAAAAACCCTGGTCCTCTAATCTGTTTTCTACAATACTTCCAAAGCAAATCAACAAGTTTCCATTTTCCAACCCCTTCATCATAGTCTACTTTCAATTTTTTCAACTTGCTTTCAATTTCTTCCTTATCTGCTTCGTAAATATCAACTCCAGTCTTCTTCTTAATCAACTCTTCAAAATCATATTGCACCCATTTCTTTCCTAAATCAATCTTATGCCCTTGCGTCTCAAACTTCAACGAACCCAATGTCGCCATTGCAATTTCCTTATACATCTCTTCAACAAATCTCATTCCGTCGTTAAAATCGGCATAACCCCAATAAAATTCCATCTGTGAATAATCTTGTAAATGTTCTGCATCTATACCTTCATTTCTAAACTGTCGACCAATTTCGAAGGTTTTTTCATACCCTGCAACTAACAATTTCTTTTGCCAAAGCTCTCCCATCGAGATCCTCAGATAAACATCAATATCTAAGGCATTGTGGTGTGTGGTAAACGGCGTCGCCACAGCCCCTCCAGCTGAGTTTTCTAAAATAGGAGTTTCAACTTCTAAGAAATTTCTATCAACTAAAAACGTTCGAACCGAATTCCAAAATCTTTGCTTTTTAATAAAAATCTTCTTGACATCTTCGTTCATAATAATATCTAGATATCTTTTCCTTAATTTTTCTTCTTCATCTTTCAATCCTTTGTGTTTATCTGGCAATGGTAAAATAGATTTGGTCAGAATAAAAAGCTCGTGTGCCATAATCGAAACTTCTCCCGTTCTCGTTTTTATAACTTCTCCTCGAACACCGATGATATCTCCACTATCAACTTTTTTTAATATTTTAATAACCTCTTCAGGAACTTCATCTTTTTGGATAACAATCTGAATCGTACCCCTCAAATCCTGCAGACTTAAAAAAGACAATTTTCCAAAACTTCTCTTTATCATAATACGGCCAGCAACGATTTTTTCTTTCCCAGATTTGTTCTCATTTTCTAATTTACTAAACTCTTCTTTAACATCTGATGAATAAACCCTCTTATCATCCAAATCAAATCTATGTGCATATGGATTAATCCCTTCATTTCTTAGCATTGCTATCTTCTTTATTCTTTCATCAACAATCTGTTTTTCTCTTCCAGCCATCTTCATAAAACTTATAGGAACCAGATTTATAAAACTATCAAATTCTAAAACCGAGGAATCTTAAAAATCGTAGTAAGCATAGTGCGACCGATTTTCCCGCACAGCTCTGCCGTAAGACTAATCAAAATCTTAAAATCTTAAACTCCTTAAAATCTCCAGACCATTTTCTCTCTTCAATTTGAACACCCCTAATCTGTGAGTGCTCTGGACCCTTCCGAACGAATCCTGCGAGTCTCTCAATCGCACCCATTTCTCCCTCTACAATAATTTCAACATCTCCACCAGTCAGATTACGAACAAATCCTCTCAACTTCAGATTATCAGCGTGTCCCTTCACAAACTGTCTAAAGAAAATTCCCTGGACAGTTCCTTTCACGATAAATTTCGCTGCTTTTTTTACCATAATTATAAAAATAGGATAAGGTTTTTATTCTTGTCGGTCTACTTCATTATGCAAAATAGTGATTACCTGTGACGCAAACAAAATTTTCGGTCCAACAGAAATCTTATCTATCTTTTTAAGAAACTTTTTCTTATCCTTAGGAAAACCTTCATGATCTCCGATGATAAAAACTTCATTTCCTTTCAATTTTGAATCCCTAACATCTATCCCTTTTCCATCGAGTAATAAAACATTTTTACCTTCTTTGTCTAGGTCTTTTGTAACTTTTTCAAAACTTTTTCTTTCAATAGATGCTCCTGGAAAAATCTCTAAGAGCCCTTCTTTGTTAGGTGATTTATACAACATCCGTTTGATTAACCCTGCAATGTTTTTCTTAGAAATTGGCATTTTCTCATTGGATTCGAGGATTAGATGTTGGGGTGCATTGGGAGGTCCATCAAAAATTAGATGAAATTTAACATCCATTCTCATTGTGTTTGAGGTAAAAAATGCTGAAAGGATAACATTGCAAACAATATCCATTCTGCCTGCCTTCATCAAATCATCTTTAATCAGGTTCCCCGACGTCACTGCCGATTTTGAATAGTAGATAAATTCTCTCATTTTATAAATTGTTTAAAGAGCTTTTTATAGTTTCATACTCTTCTAAAAACTTATAAATGAGGGGGTGCTATTTTTAGTATGATTGATTATGACAAATTAAAGAAAGACGTCGAGGATTTGTTAAGGAATGATTTTTCCGGGCACGATTTTAAGCATACTATTCGGGTATATAATAATGTTATTTTGATTTCGGATTCGATACCTGGGTCGGATAAAGATGTTGTAAAAATCTCTGCATTGCTGCACGATATTGCTTACTCTACAAAATTCTTTTCAGGTGAACATGGAGATGTAAGTGCTGAACTAGCTGAACCAATTGTTGAAAGATTAGAATTGAGTGAAAAACAAAAGGAGACCATCTTACAATCAATAAAGATTCATAATTTCTTTTTACATAATGAAAAAGATGTTCCTGTTGAGGTAAAAATTCTTAGGGATGCTGATAGGTTGGACGCGTTAGGTTATATGGGAATTTTAAGGGCGACGTCGTATGCTTCGAATGCGAAAAGAAATCCTGTTGAAGTTTTAAAAGATCAGTTGACTTACGAGAATAAGTTTGAAACGGAAAAAGGTAAGGAGCTTTCAAAAGCTAAAGTTAGTGTGATTAGAGAATTTATTAATAATTTAATTCAAGAGCTTGGGGAAAACTGAATTTTTTAGAGATTTATTTAAGCCTTAATAGTTACATCCATCAATTCGCTTGCATAACTCTGTCCACCATACATTACATTAATCCGATATCTAAAAGTACAAAGAGTCGAGCCTTCTGGAATAGTCAATAAAACCTTGCCTGAAATAAATTCTCCTGGAGCAAGACCGATATTTTCCTCCGAACGTCCTGTAGAAATCCATTCTTCAGCCTCTCGTTCACCTACGCCACATTTTTTTCTAATATCTGGATCGGACACGATAACCTCATAAGAAAATTTCTTATCTTGGACTCCTGTCAAAAGATTTTTTATACCAATTCCGAAGCCTGATGCCTCTCCAGATTTAATAACAACGTGCCTCGTGTCTGGATAAACAACTAATTTTTTATCTTCTCCAAACAATTTTGAAACCTGTTCTTTTAATTGGGAATTTGTCATGTCTGTAATATCCATAGCTCCTGAAAAAATATTCTTTACCAAAACCAATCCGAGAATTAGCATCGACATCGATAACACTATAACCACGACAGTCCCCATAGATAATTCTATTGCACCAGTCTTTCCTCTCATGAAAAATAATAGCATCCTTTATTTATAAAAGTATTTATCTATCATCGGCCTCTTCAAGGATTAATCTCTTTTCAAATCCTCCACGTTCCTCAAACTTCTTCTTTCGAATCTCTTCTAGTTTGCTCTTACCTTCAAATTTGAAATCGGAAATAGCATTAATAACTTCTTGAATATCAGCTAACTCTTCAACGCAAGGGTTTTTTAAGAACTCATCTACTTCTTCACCAATCTTTGTTTTTAATTTGTCCCAATATTCTTCCTCTCCAGCAGCGTGCACCTTGCAACTATCTCCTTTTGATTTGATAATCTCTGGAATTTTATCTCTGATTAACTTGTTGTATTTCATGAGGGGTGTAGGGGATCTGCTTACAGTCTTTGGTTCTATGGGACGAGAGGGAATCTGCTCGCAATCATGTCTTAGTAATGTTTTAATTTGTCGAAGACCTAATTGTTCGCCCTCGACTGTCTCGTGTTCGATTCTTATGGGACGAGAGGGAATCGAACCCTCGACACCACGGTCTTCAGCCGTGTGCTCTCCCACTGAGCTACCGTCCCATTGAAGGAAAAAGAGAATTTAGGTTTTTAAGTTTGTTGATACTGTTTTTAAAAACCAAGGTTTTTACCCTGTAGGCACATCTGGTGATGTGAGTTTAATGAATAAAAATAAAGAGTGGGGCATAGGCCACGTTCTGTCAAACTTCGTATCGTCTTGTACTCGATCGAACAGTTTGTGCTAACATCTGACTAAGCCTGGGCAATGCCAGTTGCATCAATTAGGGTGCTCGTTCCATCGTAACTAAATACGCTCGTCTCTATACCAGCAGTAGCATTCCTTGCGGAATACTTCAGTCATCTCGGTTATTAACCCAAAATGAAGCCACGCCTCGCGACGCCCGACTTTCGTCGGTAATTCCTAATGGCCTAATTAATAGGGGTGCGCGGACCTTCCTCAGTTTCCTAGAAATCATTTAACATTTCTTTTGCCTTTTAGACAAGGATACCGGTGATTAGCTGTCCCACTCATAACAGCAAGCTGTTACATTTTTTAGAGAAAATGAGGGTTTATAAGTTTGGTTATTTTACAAATTTTATGAAAACTTATAAAAACGGACGAATCTATTTTTAATAATGGAACTTGCAACGATAACTGGATTTTTTATAAAAATATTGGAGAACAATAATAGCTCTGATTATGTAAGGGCGTTGTTGATATTTTTAGGTCTCTTTATCTTTTTTAAGGTGTTTAATTCTTCAATTATGTTTATGTTAAAAAAAGTGAAAGAAAAAACCAAAAATAATATCGACGATTTTTTAATAGATTTTATAGATAGTTTACACTGGCCTTTTTATGTATATCTTGCAGTTTATTTTTCGGCATTAACCTTAAGTCTTCCGGAGGTATTGGATCAAATACTCAATATTTTTCTTTTGATTTTTGTAATTTTTTATATTGCGAAAGGGTTGGTGAATGTTTCGAATCATTTTTTGGATAAGTATGGGGAGAAAAGGAAGGCTAAGGGCAAGTCTTCGAAGGAGTCGATGATTGGGGTTTTGAAATTAATGTCGACGGGGACTATTTGGACCGTCGCTGTTTTGATGGCACTTTCAAATTTGGGGATTGAGATAACTCCGTTGATTGCGGGGCTTGGTATTGGCGGACTGGCAGTGGGTTTGGCGTTGCAGGGAATTTTGGGCGACCTTTTTTCTGCGTTTACGATTTATTTTGATAAGCCTTTTGAGGAGGGTGATTTTATAATTATTGGGGACGATATGGGGACGATAAAGCATATTGGGATAAAGTCGACGAGGATTCAGGCTTTGGGGGGGCAGGAGTTGGTGATTTCGAATAGTGAGTTGACGTCGACGAGGGTGAATAATTATAAAAAGATGGACACGCGAAGGGTTGTGTTTGGGTTTGGGTTGGAGTATAAAACTTCGGTTGCTAAACTGGAAAAGATTAAAAAAATAGTTGAGGGTGTGGTTAAGAAAGAGAAGCATTCGACTTTGGACAGGGTTCATTTTAAAGGGTTTGGGGATTCTAGTTTGGATTTTGAGGTGGTTTATTATGTGGATTCTAATGATTATAATATTTATATGGATGTTCAAGAAAAGATAAACTTAGGAATAAAGGGATTGATTGAGAAAGAGGGTGTGAGTTTTGCATTTCCATCGAGGACGGTTTATACGAAGAAGGGATGAGTGAGAATTGTATGAAAATTTCAATAATGGACTTGTAGTCTGGTTGTTTTATAACTGACTTTTGAAATATCTTAAAGTTCTTGCAGCATTAGTTCCACTAAAATCTTCAAAACATTTTGCACCAAGTCGTCTTGCCTCTGTCAAATCTTCAGGTCCTTCTGCTATTGCATTTACCACTGTAACTAACCCATTCTTACAGGCTTGTTCAACAACATAAAGTCCTCCAGACCTCCAAATATAAGGGGGGTGATCAAATTTTTCAAATTTCTTCGTCGTTATAGAATATTTCTTATGTTCAGATCCTAAAGACAAAACAAGAGAAGACATCAAGACTCCCCAATAATTCCCACTATTAATCTCCTTCATGGCTTCTGTAACATCTATGATGGCTCCAGCTCTCTCGCTAAAAACAATTCTATCTTCATCTACACCCTTAATATAATTCTTAATACGTCCTATATTATTATGGTCTCCAATACCTAATATCAATTTCGGATTATCTTTCATACAATTCTTTGAACGAATGGTTTTATAAATTTCGTTGTGTTTTGAAATATATTATGAAAACATATACTAGATATTTGAAAATAAATACTGAAAAAAGAATCGATTTCATAAACATAACTCAAAAGATTCAAGATATTGTAGATGATAGTCAGATAGATGATGGTTTAGTTCTGATTAATCCGATGCACATTACGGCAAGCGTTTTCATTAACGATGCGGAGTCTGGATTAATTAGAGATTTTGAAGAATGGCTCGAGAAACTCGCTCCGAAAGATTTTAATTATAAACATCATCAAACAGGGGAAGATAATGGGTTCTCTCATTTATGGCGGACGATCATGGGAAGGGAAAGTACTATTGCGATTACGGAAGGAAGATTAGATTTTGGTCCTTGGGAACAAATTTTTTATGGAGAGTTTGATGGGATGCGGGATAAGAGGATTTTGGTTAAGGTTATCGGGGAGTGAGAAGTTGGGAAATCTTTGAAAAAGTAATTTTCTAACGATTGAAGAAGTCTACCAGAGGTTTATATGTTTCTGGATGGTTGTAGATGTAATTCGCCGCAAAACAAATCCCATAGTAAATTCCAAGTCCAATTCCTAATCGAGCCCCTATTTCTTTCAAAGATAACTCTTTCTTTTTGAAATTTTTTGTTTTTTTCTCCTCAGAATTCACAACCCTTTCTTCCAATAATGGAGCCATGATTTAATGATTATTTGCTATTATAAAAGTATAATTATACTCTGAAGATTATGTTCATAAAACTAATCTTTAAGATCAAGAGGATGGGGTATCTTGGTTTAGGGAAATCTAATATCTCAGCAACAATCTCGAACCACACTTTGGACACTTGGAAAGAAATGAAATATATTCAGTCCATTTGGTTCTCTTCCATTTATGCCCGCATTTCAGACATCTCATTTTTTCTTCATTAACTTATAGATGATGCTATAAACAACCATTATTAAGAAATAAATAGGGATTGCAAAGACTACAATGATAAAGAAAAACGCCTCTTCTACATTGAATAATCCGTAGATAGCATTATGCAACATTATCGAAAAGAAACCTGTGACGACGATTATCCATAATTTTCTCCAGCTAATTAGAAACAAATCTTTGGCTGTTATTTTTTTAGAAGATTTCTTTTTCATAAGTAAATTATGTTTTTAGTGTTTAAATATTTTGGGAGTGATTACTCATAACCTAACATCATCTATAAAACTCTCATCGACTTTCAAAGTTTCACTCGCCGTCTTTTTCAAATGATGCGAAATAGTTTTGTTATTGCCAATCGCAACATAGACGACCTCTTTTTCAAATCTTTCGATAACCGCTTTCACCGCACCAGAAAAATCGCCATCGTTGGAAATGAGGTAGGCTTCGTCGTATTCGTTTGCTTGTGCGTCCAGAACGAGGTCGAGAGCCAGGTTGACGTCGGTTGCTTTTTCTACGAAATAAGTTTCTCCGTCACGTTTTCTTTTTTCTAATCTTCCAAGAATAATCTTAAATTTATTAATCTTTTTCAATTTTTCGAAGAACTTTTGTTGAGAACTAAACATCTCAGGATTCGTAAATTGTTCAATTGGTGCAATATAATAATTTATTTTTATTAAATCATTTTCACCAGTTAATTTTTTACAGAACTTTTCTATGTCAATTTTACAATTAAACTTTCTTTTCGCAGAAAAATAAAAATTGCAACTCGTCCTTTACTTTTGTGATCTATGTATTTTAGTCAAAAGCAAAAAACTCGCCATCAACATAAACAGCAACTCTTTTTATATTAAAAAAAGGTATCGTAGGATTAATTTCTTAATCCTACGGACTTAATTATTATTGATGGTATAGGGTAGCTTAAATAGTTTTTGGTTTGGCGTGGTTTTGAGTATAAATTCCCAGGGTTTATAAATTCTCAAACGTCCTCAACTGCTATGGGAAAGGAATTTAATATTGAAGATATTGTGGGAAAATCGGTCATCTTAGTGCATGATTCTTTGACGTGGGCTGAAAGAGTTGGGATAGGAGGGGATACTTCCTTGGAAACTCTTAAGACTATATCGAGATTAGGTGACGAGATTATTCATAATACTGTTAATAATTACTCTATAAAACCTTTAAATGTTCGAGAAGATATCTATATTTTATCTACTCCGAATGGTGGTGGAGGTCATTTTGTGAGAGAAATGGATTATAATTATAAGAAATATGATGACTTTTTGAATTCTTTGGATATGTGATATTTTTCTAACGGTTTGGTGAGAGTGTGTGAATGATTTAAATTACATTCATAACAAGAACAGTATAAGAA
>JAGLLG010000011.1 GCA_023140635.1 Candidatus Pacearchaeota archaeon
AGTCATTACTCAAAACACGATAATGGTATAGGGTATTCTCCTGCAAACCTGCTAAACTAACTAAATGTGAAAGGACAAAAGATAAAACAGCTTCGCTGTTTCCATAACTAATAGTTAAACCATACTCCACAATTGATGTTGCAGCTTCATCAGTTATCCAATTTATCGTTGCTGATGTTGTAGAAACAGTCGCCGTAACATCAGAAATCACCAAAGAACCATTACACGCCAAATCACTCCCTGAACAATCCTCGTCGATACCATTACCACAAATCTCCGTTGCTCCTGGATAGATCGAAGAATTTGTATCGTTGCAGTCTGCAGTTCCACATCCGGATTGGGAAACATTGTAACCATCTCCGTCGCTGTCAATACAAATTATTTCTGTGACATTGTAATTGCAGATTTCTGGAGGACATTTATTTCCGAGGTATTCCCAGATATAGGATGTTAGGGTTATTGGTCCTCCGTAGAGACCGTTTCCATCGGCTGCAAAGCCTCTTGCCCCATTCACGTTATTCGCTGTATAGCTCTCCATTTTCTCCTTTATCAAATCCTCATTTAGAAAAGGCCACATGTTTGCTTCTAATTCTTTATTATATCCGGATTCTCCCCACAATGTTCCAGGAACTCCAATCATTTTCATAATATTAGCCCCTATATTAGCCCCATTTTCACCCATTCCTTCTAGATTAGATACTTCTTCTATCTTTGTTATATATTTCAAAGCGCCGTTAGGATTATTAGTTTCATGCCAAATTGGGTCTGTATCTAACAAATCATGAGTTCCATCCCTATCATTATTATTCGTGTTGGCATAATAGCAATTGTAATCATCTGTTTCTATTGCCCCTACTGATTGTGACATGGTAAATCCATATATAATTGAGTTTTTCATTATGGTATTAAGACCTGAAGAATAAATTCCTGGACTACCATGATCTGCAACACCAAATACACAATTCAAAAAAGTATTATCATTACCCCTAATATAATTTGGCCGCCAATTTTCAGTACTTACTATGGGGGAATCCCAAAAAACAGAGTCTTCGACATTGATATTAGAAGCCCAAGAAGAAGCAACATACCCTCCCCAGTGATTATTAAGACTTAAACATCTTCTAAAATTATGTCCTGTACTTGGACCTGAAGTTGATGGACAAGTAAATGAACCATGAGTATATGCTGTTTGCCAAGTAGCAGACTGATCACTATCCACAACAATACTGTTCTGCACTTCACAATCATAGGAAGAATAAAGTACAAAACCTCCTATATTGTCATTGGAGTTTATATGATCTGCCCTGGCAACGCATTGCCTAAAAATCACTTTCTGAGTAGGATACTCTTCAGAACCGCCACCTGTAATAAATTTGTACCTTCCTGCACCCCAAGCATAACAATTTTCAAATAAAATATACTCACTGTATCTAACATAGAAATTTGGCCCTGCAGTTTCAAGCTCTTGAGATTGTCCACACCTTAAGAACTTAACATGACTTGAATAATAAAGACCAACCCCTGAACTTGAGCCAGAATTCTTAAAATGAATTCCTTCATATTGAGTATATAATTTTCGGTATGAATTATTTACAGGACCAGGATTAAGAGAAAACACCTCCCTTACATTTTGGCCGTCTATAATGGCTGCACCATCGTTTTCAGCTTTCATGATTGTCCAAGCCCCCACGCTTCCAACAGGAGGATAATGATTGGGACTATTCCCCAATATTCTATTCAAGTCTCCTGTATATGTTCCATCTTTCAGGATAATGGTATCGCCACCACTCATTTCCTCAAAGACCTTGTATAAGGTAGCCCAAGGATTTCCTGTAGTCCCATCACCAATAGTATCGTCCCCTGTAGGAGAAATATAATAAGTCGCCCCACTAACAGAACTTACTAAAAACACAGAAAACAAAAACACTAAAATAAATTTCCTTCTCATCTTCTTCGAATATCTAACTAAAAACTAGTTTAAAAATATTAGTGATTAAATAATATAATCTTATCGATTGCGGAAACCAACCATAGATATCCTCCTCAGAACCGAACCGCATCCCGACTCTGCTCACTTGACATCCCAAGACTAACCCCAAAAGAACTCAAACCCTTCTCATCAACAACACCCTTCCCATTTTTAGCAAAACTCACAATCTTAATAGGACACTTCGCCTTTCGACAAATCTTAATATTCTGAATCAACCTCTCCAACCGCAACGCCTTCGCCTTCCCAACCAGCCTCGACACCTCGCCAAAATCAACAACCACTACCACCCCTCTCTTCGCTGCTTCCTTAGCCACAACATGATTTAACCCCGAATCCCTCTGCTTCAAACCATCCTTCTTCAATCCACGCTCAGGAGAAACCAAATAATCTACCTTCAACGTTTCAACAGCCCGACGATTAAACACATTATCCCCGCCAACGACGGCAACAATCTTACCCTTACCCTCAAGAGATGCAACAATTTTTCGAGCCTCATTCTCCGACGCTTCAATCAAATAACCGTCGCAATCATCCTCTTTCGAAATTTCCGACTTTGATTTTGTCTTCTTCAAGAAAATCGAATCTTTTGTTCGGAATAAATTTATATCTTTCATAATATAATACACAGAAGAGACTTTTTATTCTTTCGTAAATGTCAATTAAACAGTTAATTTTAAAAACTTAAAACTCTAAAACTATCTATGACAATTGAAAACAAGAAGAGCCACAAGAAAGCTTCTCTTAGTTTTAACTTTGTTACCTTGTTTTATGCAGGATAAATCTCAAATCTCACTCGAGACATCTATGCAAAATCCACTAAATCTTAGAACTAATACAATGATTTCAATAAACGATTTTACAAAAGGCTTTGAAAAAGAAAATTTATTCGATGACATCAGTTTGACAATCCATCCCAACATTCGAACCGCATTAATAGGAAAAAATGGATCAGGCAAAACAACCTTTCTAAAATGTCTAGTAGGACAAGAAGACTTCCAGGGGAGAATAACATCTAGCGAAATCAAAATCAGCCTAATGGAACAAGAAAAAAGTTTCGACAATCTAGAAAAAACATTCAACAATTACATAGAAGACAAAAAAAAGAAACTGGAGAATAAAAGAATAAAGTTAGAAACAGAACTAGGAAATCCGGAAATCTACAACAACGAAGATAAATTCAATTCTTTAATTGATGAATACAACCTATTACTAATGAACGCCACTATAGACTCAGAAAATAAAAAGCTAATTGAAGTGCTAGAAAATTTAGGCATAAACAAAGAAATGCTAAACCAAAAAATTTCTGAATTAAGTGGGGGGCAAAAAATAAAACTGCGTTTAGCAGAATGCATCTCGAAAAAGGCAGACCTTTATCTCTTAGATGAACCAACAAATCATCTAGACCTTGAAAGCATAGAATGGCTAGAAAACTATATACAAGCAAACATAAATTCCCTAATTGTAATTTCACACGACAGATATTTTCTAAATAAAATAGTAAATAAAGAATGGGAAATTGAAAATAAGAAGATCAAAAAATATAGCGGAAGCTACGAACGGTATGAAAAAGAAAAAGAAAAACATCTGAAGATATTAAGGAAAAACTACAAAGATTCCACTAAAAGAAAAGAAGAAATGTTAAAGTCTGCCGAAGAAAAATACAAATGGGCAACAATTGGTCGAAGTAAAAATTTAAGAGCCTTAGGAGATAGGTTAACGAGAGATGCTGAAAAGATAATAATAGGACCAAACCCAGACGAATTCATCATAGATATCAAAATAGACTTTTTAAATAAAAAACTTCACAATTGCGAGATATTTAGAATTATTGATTTAACAAAAAAATTCAACAACAATATCCTTCTAGAAAATGTAAGTAAAAATATTGATCAAGGAGAAAAGATTGCAATAATAGGAGGAAACGGAACGGGGAAAACGACCCTTTTAAAAATGCTAATTGGAGAAGAGACTTTATCAGAAGGAACGATAGAAAAAAGAGCTAATCTAAAAATAGGATATTTTGATCAAGAACTAGCAAACATAGACAAAGAGCAAACACTGATGGAATTCCTAGAAAAAGAGACACGCAAAAATTATCAACACCTAATTTCAACAGTATTAAAATTTGGTTTCACAAAAGAAAGCTTCACAAAAAAAATTAAACAACTTTCAGGTGGAGAAAAAGGAAGACTGAATCTATTAAGACTAACCCTAGAAGATAACGAAATTTTATTGCTAGACGAACCAACAAATAATCTAGACGTCCACCTAAAAAACTGCTTAGAAAAAGCCATCAAAGAATTCAAGGGAACGGTAGTTTTCGTATCACATGACAGACACTTTATTGATAGAGTTGCAACAAGAATACTAGAAATAAAAAACAAGAAAATTAATAGCTATGAGGGTAATTATTCAGACTACATTGACTTCAAGAAAAAAATAAACATTCATCAATAATTTTCCCCCTACTATTAAGCTAAGCTAAATCCCCTCACTTCGAGATCAAAGTTCCCCCAAAATCCTCCTTCCCCTTCAAAATCTTATCAATCGCCGTCAAAGAACCAACGATATAAGTAGAAATCCTCTCCCTTAAAATCACCTTCGCCGCCGACTGATCGAGGACAAAATGCTGCCCCGCCTTAAACTTCATCTTCCCCGTAATCT
>JAGLLG010000012.1 GCA_023140635.1 Candidatus Pacearchaeota archaeon
TGCCACGCCTTGCAGGCTCTCGGCTTCGCCTCGGGAGAAATTAACTTTCCTTAATCGCGATAGATGTAAATCACAAGTAAGGTGCAATTCCGAGTATCTGTTTTCGTTACAAATAAAAACCCCCTTCCCCTTCCCAACCCATGGCAGAAAAAATCAAACTATCCTTCCTAGGAACAGGTTCAGCAATCCCTACTTCGCGGAGAAATCATCCTGCAGCATTATTACAATACAAAGCTGAAACCATCCTAATCGACTGCGGAGAAGGAACCCAACGACAATTCCGAAAAGCAAAACTCAACCCTTGCAAAATCACAAAAATCCTCATCAGCCACTGGCACGGCGACCACATCCTCGGACTACCCGGACTCCTACAAACCCTCAACCTCAACGGCTACAACGGCGACCTAACAATCTACGGACCAAAAGGAAGCAAGACGGAATTCAAAGAAAAAATCTCGCCATATTTAAGTTTCTATTGGAATCTTTCGAAAAAACAAGAAAACAAATTTAATATCATCGTCAAAGAAGTTAGTAATAAAATTATTTTTGAGAATAATGAATTTTATATCGAAGCTGCAGAGATGGATCATGGTTGTCCTACCGTCGCTTATTCGTTTACTGTGAAAGAAAAGAATCGATTAGATAAACTGAAACTTGCAAAATTAAAGTTACCAAACTCCCCTTTAGTTGGAGAACTTATTAAAGGTAAAACTGTAGAAATTAACGGGAAGAAAATTAACGGAAAGAACTTAATGTATAAGGAATCTCAAAAGAAAGTGACTTTTGTCCTAGATACTAAAATTAATGACAACGCAATTAATCTAGCAAAGGGTGCAGATATTTTAATTAGTGAATCTACACATTCAGCAGAAGAACAAGAAATTGCAGAAAAGTATGGTCATCTAACTTCCATCGACGCTGCAAAAATTGCCAAGAAAGCAAAAGTTAAAAAATTATTTCTGATACATTTAAGTCAAAGATATGATGCAATTCCCAAGGTTATTTTAAACGAAGCGAAAAAAGTTTTTTCGGATGTTATTGTTCCAGATGATTTAGATAAGTTAGAATTCTAAAGTCCCAACTACCAATAAAGTTCCAAGAATTAGCGTCGTGTGAAATAAACCCGACTAACACTATTCTTACGCTTTAGCCGCTGACGGAGTGATGAAGATTATTGTATCTCCTCGAAGAAACATCAAGCCATAGCTCGTTGTTTGTTCTCCGTTTTCAACTTCTTTCGCGTTATCGAGAACCACATTGACGTGGATGTCGAACGCAAGCAAAGTCCCAACATACTGTTTGCCGGTCTTCAGCTGCACTAAAATCTCTTTACCCTTCGCTGAATTCAGCAAATCCAAAGGTCTATCGATTCCGTTTACCATAGTTTTACTCTACGATTATAGTTTTTAAAGATTTGGATTTCCCACATTGGGTAATGTTTTTATAGACTACTCTTCTTAGATTCTTATGAGGGGAAGTAAAATATGGGCAATCATAATCTCAATGATTATTGTGTCAATTTCGATTTTTATCGTATTAAATTCATTTTCACTTGAACGTACCGTAGAGAATGAAAAATGCATTGATGTAAATAGAATTGCAGGATTTATTTACGATGTATGTTATGATTCTTACACTAAAAATATTATCATGTTAGTAAAAAGAAACTCGAGAGATTACAAGCTAAATTCATTTGATGTATCTTTCTCAGATATCCAGGAGAAAAGCTACACCCTAAGATATAATGTTGTCAACGACTCCCAATTGTATAGATTTTATGCTGAAGTAAATCCTCAAGTAATTTATGTTTCATTAAATGTTATTGGAAATTTCTCCAAGCCGATTTGTGAACCTCCTCGTGAGTTAGATGTAAGATATTGTTTAACGAAATCTCCTGGCTGGGGGAAGGGCTCCTTAAATGGGAGTGAAGTAGAAGATTACATCTTACTTGATGATCCTGAAACAAAAATATACTCTGACTTTTTTAATATCAGCGAAAAAGAAACTGCATGGAGAAGGCTATGTGAATCAGAATGGGAATGTTCTGAATGGGAAAGTTGTGAAGGAAGTTTACAGAGAAGGAATTGCGAAGATAATAATCAATGTTTTATTCCAACATACCTTCCAGAGACTGTTAGACCCTGTAATTTAGGATGTATTGAATCTTGGGATTGTGATTGGTCTGATTGTATTAATGGTTTTACAACACCAACATGTAGAGATGAAAACGACTGTGGTTCCACATACTTATTACCTCCTAATGTAAGTTGTTCTTTTGAAACAGAATGCCGTCCATTCCTCCAATGTGATGAATGGAGCAGTTGCGAAACGGACTATAATCTACTCGACTTAAATGGAAAAGTAGACTACACAAAAGGAATTAAATCAAGAATTTGCAGAGACCTAAGCTTTTGTGTTGAACCAATTAAACAAGTTGAAAATTGCTCTAGAGGTATTGATATCTACACTAAGCAATTTACTAAGTGCGGAGTAAAGTTTATCGGAATTTATAACAGATTAAACAACAAGTTAATCGCACGTATTGATGAAGGAACTGAAAATGAATCTATTTTAAATATCCACCTCGACGATAGCGAAGATAATCTTTATTGCGATCATTGTTTCAACGGAATAAAAGATGGAGACGAAGAAAATACAGATTGCGGAGGAAGTTGTGAAGACTGTTCAGCTAAATATCGAGAAACAACATTTAAGAAAGATACTTGGTGGAATAATTTCTCTGATTGGATTAGTGAATTATGGGCTTGATAGCAAGTCTTTTAAATCAAATTTAATTTCTATTTTCGAATCTCCTGTTAATTCATCTTTAATAAGGATACTCAAAACCAGTGGCTCTGTAGCTCAGCGGTAGAGCGCCGCTCTCATGAGGCGGAGGTCGAGAGGTCAGCACTCTCCAGAGCCATGTTTGCTGAACTATCGACCGTAGCGAGGAGGTTGAGCAATTCGCTTTGAGTAAAAACTAAATTCAGAATATTTTTATGAAATACAAATTGTGAGATTCAGAACCATCCTCATTTCATAAACAATTATAAACCTCAACCACAATCACTTATCATGGCAACAGAAAATCTTCTAATGAATCTAACAGAAATAATAAGTATCCTACCCCCACATATCATAGATAAAATTGGAACATTGATCCTAGTTTTAAAAATTACCGGAATTGCATTCATCGTTTACATCATATATCTTTTCTTAAAAGTTATCATAGATTTTAGAAGAGGTAAAAGATTAAAATTTATTGAGAAAAAAGTAAAAGTGATTGACCAAAAATTAGACATTCTTCTAAAAGAAAAGAAGAAAAATAAAAAGAAGAAAAATAACTCTTAGTAGAATTATTCCTTAATCACTGCTACTAATTTAGAATCTTCAATACAAAGAGGTATACTATCTTTCCGACAAGGAACCTCTACTGGACTTATTCCACCGTTCCAAGGATATGAAACCTCAATATATTCTTCTTCCGAAGTTCTCTTCATTCGTTCTTCATAGTTATTCATTTTGTCCTCCATGATTTAGTTTCCAGAGGTCTTGCACAGACATATTGACCAGAAAAATTTATGTTAAAATGATTTTAATGGCCAGGTATTTTAACACAAGACCGTAGGATATTTTGCAATCACAACTGCCTTAAATGCCTTCACACTAAAACAGGTTGTATTTTGCATCCCCCCTCAAAGAATAGTTGATTTAACTAACTATCCTTTTTTAAGAATTACTTCAAGAATGGAAACATTAATTAATTTTCCTTCTTTATTTTCAAACTCTTCACTTCCGATTTTAACTTCCTTTACAGATACATTCTGTTCGGTTAGAAATTTCCTTCGTGCAACTTCTGCAACATCTACACCCTTAGAAATAAATTTTCCCCTAGCTTTAACTACCACCTCTCGCGCCCCATTACCAAATTGCATTATAACTCCAGTAACATAATTCATAAAAGGCTTACCACCAATAAAAATAGAATTCTCTTCAGATCTTCCTTCGTCTCTCTTAGTCATCTTATGTTAGCGTCGTCAATAATTGTTTTAGTATTCCTTTTGATTCGAGCAATATAACCTGCAATTTTATTTCGCATCTTTTTACTTGGCAATATTCCTCCCAAGTGCTCTTTTTATTCACTTCAAAAGTTTCACCGAATGACTCGTCGGATTTCTTAATCAACTGCCTAGACGTTCTTTTAATCAATGTTGATTTAATTCTTCCCATGTTTATGCATACGATTTTGGGTTTAAAAGCCTTTCGCGGAAAATTACATATCCATAGGAAAAATTATCTAAGGCGTAGTTAAGAGACGTATCCTAAATATATTTCAAGATAAACAAAGTTTGATTAGCAAAATTCCTTGTTAGAAAGATATTTAAAGCAAAATTTTCTTCCCATCTAATGAAAACTGGAAGAAAAATAAGTGGGGGCAGATATAAGAAGCCAAAGAAGAGAAGACTAACTGGAAGACCAGGTCAAGTAAGAACTATAAAATTAGGAGATAGAAAAACTAAAACTCTCCGAACAAGAGGCGGAAATAAAAAATCAATCTCCTTTCTAAACAATATAGCAAACGTAACAAAAAAAGGAAAATCAAAAAAATCCATAATCAAAAATGTTCTAGAAACACCCTCAGATATTTTCTTAGCAAGACAAAATATTCTTGTAAAAGGTGCAATTATCGAAACAGAACTTGGAAAAGCAAGGATAACAAACAGACCTTCACAAGAGAATATTATACAAGCTGTCCTAATAGAATAATTTTAGATAGATTTTACTTACAAAACAACAACCCATAAGCTTAAAAAGGAAATCAATTTATAAACCTTACTATGGCTCCTACTAAAAAATGTCCAGAGTGTAATAGTTCTAAATTAATATACGACGAAACACAAGGAGAAATAATTTGTGGAGACTGCGGACTACTTATAGAAGAGAATATGGTAGACACTTCTCATGAACTAAGATCCTTTGATAAATCTACAAAACAATCACGGGGAGGAGCACCAGCCTCATTGCAAAAATTCGACAAAGGATTGACAACCAACGTCGGTGAAATCTCAGATATTTATAAACTAGATTCAACTCAACAAACTAGAAAATACTTAAGATTAAAAAAATGGCAAGAAAGAGTTTCTACTTCTATTGAAAGAAATCTACGACTTGCAATGTCTGAATTACGAAGAGTTGCATCATTCTTAGATCTCCCTTCAGTTGTTCGAGACGAATCTGCAAGAATCTACAACTTCGTTCTACAACGAGGACTTGTCCGAGGTCGTTCGATGGAATCAGTAATTGCAGCTTGCATTTACGCAGCTTGTCGTTCATATAACATCCCAAGAACACTAGACGAAATTTCAAACGCTTCAGAAGTCGAGCGAAAAGAAATAGGACGAACTTATAGATTCATAATTAGAAAGATAAAATTAAAGGTAACACCAAGTTCACCTAAAGATTACATCTCACGATTCTCTTCGACACTACACTTATCTTCAGGAACTCAAAATGAAGCATTAAAGATTTTACAAAAAGCGGAAATCTCGGAATTAACATCTGGACGAGGTCCTGCAGGAATCGCGGCAGCAGCACTCTACGTAGCAGCCTTAGTTAATGACGAGAAGAAAACTCAAAGAGAAGTTGCAGATGTCGCAGGAATTACCGAAGTAACAATTAGAAACAGATACAAAGAATTACTCGAAAGACTTGATCTCGAAGACAAAATAAAAATCAAAGAAAACGAGAAAAAGAAAAAGTTGAATAATTCTAAGATTTAAAATTCTAAATCCTACTCTCCGATAATCTTTTATACTAATTTCCTTGCTCATTATTATGAGGGAATGCCGGAGTGGTCAAACGGGCTTGGTTTAGGACCAAGTGGCTTATGCCTACGGGGGTTCGAATCCTCCTTCCCTCATGGGATAAGAACCCTATGTTTCGATTCCTTCGTTGTGAATCGATGAACAACGAGCGAGGATTTTAAATCCGACGCCCGCCCCTCATGGAGAACAGCCGTAGAGTACGGGGGCGAACAATTCGCTTCGAGAACAACTAAATATCAAAATTTTGTTTGAGATGCAAATTGCGAGTAGAATCCTACTTCCCTCATAAGTTGAACAAGCGAGGTATAGACCTTTTTAAAAATTACTTCCCTCATTAAATAATCACTTCCCCACAAACTTACCATCTCTAAAAATATAATCCTCTTCAATATGTAAAAGAACATCCTTATCAACATTTCTCAAAACAAAATGATCCTCATAGATTTCTATATTTCCATTAATTATAGTACCTACATTGTTATTAAAGATCCCAGACTCTATCAAATACCTATTCTCTGCTTTCTTATCCAATTCCAATAAGAGGTCTTCCCCTTCATAATATACACGATTATTCCTAACTTCAACTCCAGTCCCCTCACAATCAATCTCACAACAAAAAAGATGCTCTCCAAGCTGTTCCTTAGGATCTTCCACAACGATCCTACAATCAGGACAATCTTCTTGCCTCAAAACTCCCTTATTCTCTTCACATTCATCCCTAACTTTCTCCAAATCCTCAAATCCAGTTAATTTATCACCTTCAATATCATCCTCCTTACCATCCTCCACACTACCCTTAATCCCTGGAACAACCTTCTTAACCAAACCATTCAAAAATTCCTTAACAACATTTTGATAAACTCTAGCCTTCAACATATACGCTCTAGCCCTATTCGCATTGCTTCCCTCACCCAGATTTCCTTCACCGATCCCAATCACTTTATCCAATCCATTGAAAATATCCAAAACCTCTTCATCCTTAGTATAATTCCTCAATTGTTCTCCAGTCAAATCAGTAATTCTTTCTTTCAAACCATCCAACAAACTACCAACATCCCTATAACTCATATTCCCCCCTTCATCAATCAACCCCATCCCACTCTCCAACTCGCTAACAGTCTTATCCTCAACAGCCGCGACAGTCGCCAACGCATCCTTAACACTAGAAACATCCAACCAACAATCCATAGACTCGTCGCCACAATGCCCAACATCCCTCCAACGACTGGACGCACCGACGCTATTCCCTGGATTCTCACTAGCACAAACTCGAACAATCCCCTTCAACGAAATATCAGAATCCAAAGTCTCCTCAACCCCCGACTGAAGATTCAAACTCGCCAAAGAAAGAACCGAAGCAGTCCCGGAAATACATTCGTCCTCAGTCTTAATCTCTACATCTCCCACCTGATCCTCGACGTACTTAGCAGAAACATAATCAACGGCGACACTCGTCGAAACACTCGTAAACCCACACTCATCCTTACCATTAATAGAAACACAAAGTTGCTTATATCCTTCAGGTGCAGTAAAGTCAATAGATTCATCTGCAGACTCCCCAACAGCAACATAACCACTATCAACATTTACAGTCGCATGACTCTTATAATAACTCGATTCAGGAGGATCCTTCAAATAAACTTTATACTGAACACCCGAGTCTTTACCCGCATAAATATGATAATAAA
>JAGLLG010000013.1 GCA_023140635.1 Candidatus Pacearchaeota archaeon
CCTCTCTATAATACATAACCTCAATCACATTAGCCTTCTTACAATCATCCAAAGAATCCCAATCACTTTTATTCATTGCAGTATGAGTCCACCTTTGCTGTCCACTCCTAGTATAAAAACCAACCCTATCAATAACTTTAATTGTCATCCCAATAGAATCTCCAATAAGCCTTGCAGTGTAATAAGTTTCTCCACCAATTCCTGAGAAAGAATCCCCCTGTTCATATTCTACGCCCAATTCCAAATTTGCTTGCTCCGACAATTCTACAATAAACGCCGTAGGATTATTGTGCCTATCTGTCCTCATATTATGATTCGTATCCCAATTAAAATCTCTCTCCTCAATTAAATCCTCAACACTATCAACTCCCCTTAATCTATTAACCCCATACTCACTCTCACTAGTTTCACTCGGAATAGTCTCTATAATAGTTCCCCCTCCCTCGCCCAAAGCAGTCTCAACTTCTTTCTCAGTCATTTTCGTCACAACAATTTTAATCTCAAGAGCTCCAATCATCATCTCTCGAGCAACCATCCTATAAAGCTCCGCCTTCAATGCTAACGCCTCAGCCTTATCAACATTAAGACCCTGTCCAATATTATCCCCAGCCCCACTTACCTCATCAAGACCAACTACAATTATAGCAACCGCCTCACTAACCTCTCCCTCAGCATCAACCCTAAGTTCCTTATCTAATTTTCCAATCTTATCTTGCAAAGTATTTAACTTATCTCGGACATTCTGATAATTTTCATTTAACTCTTCTAGCCTTCCAGAATTTCGCATCAAATCATCAACAAAATCAATATCATTAACCGCCGAATAAAGCCCTAAATTTTCTTCCACCGTAGTACTATCCAACCAACATCTAACATTTTCAATATCACAAAATCCTACATCTACCCATTTACCCTTACTAATCTGCCTATTCCCAACATCATTCTCACAAACTCCAAAATCAGTTTTAATTTCCCCGCCAATCGCAACACAAAAATATCCAACAGCACAATTCATATTTTCACCATCTTCATTGTTTTCCATATCACAATAAATATCATTTCCACCAACAATCCCCTGTTCTGGATTAGCACTCGCACAAATTCTAGAAATACCAGTCGTAGCAATATCATCACCACCAAGCGCAGTCTCAACTCCACTCTGCAAATTAGGAGAAACCGCACCCCAAGCACTTGCCGACGTAGTTACACAATCCTCAGTTTTTGTAATACTTGTAGTCTGGGCCTGATCAGAAATATATTTTTGAGAAGCATAATTTAATCCAAAATTACTAGTAACTTTTCCAAATCCACATTCCTCTCGACCATTAATACTCACACAAAGTTCCTTGTATCCAGAAGGAGCAGTAAAATCTTTTGTCTTATCAGCAGCACTACCCGGACCAGAAAATCCACTATCAACCAAAACAGTTGGACGACTAGCATAATAACTAGACTGCGGAGGATTCTTCAAATAAACTTTATACTGAACACCCTCTTCTCTGCCCGCATAAATATGATAATAAACTTTATACTGTGCAGTCGAAGGAATCGTCGCCTCGCTAAAAGTCTTCGAAGAAAAATGAGCATAAAACTGAGTCGGACTTTCAGGCTCAAGCAAATTATCAAGCATATCTGCGGAAGTAGGAACACTCGTACCAACAAAGACCTTACAAACCTCACTCCCAGCATCAGCAACACTCTTCACATTAAATGCAGCAAAAGCATTCTGAGCATAAACATCCTTAAAATACGAAACACTCGCTTGCGTACTCTTCCACGCTTCATTCACCAAAAGGTACTCGCCACCACCCTTAACAGCCTGGTTACCTCCAAACAAAGACCCCAGAACACTTGGAACAAGAGTATCAAAGAACGAAGAAAACTGATTCCAAAAAAACTCGCACAAATAAATCGAAGTAATCTCATCACAAATCCCGACATTTTCTCCTGTATCTAAACTAGTCTGCAAACAATCTCTCTCCGATTTCAAAATAGAAACAAAAGATTCAATCCCTGCATGAATCCCTGTCAAACACACAGGAATAACAATACCTTCCTTAGCATTCGGCAAACACAAAAGAATACTCCCCAAAATCCCCGTCTGAACAACATTCGAAACATGCATCCTTCCACCCATATTACAACGAGAAGTCGGACAAATAACAGGGTCGCAAACATTAAACAACATCTTACAATCCGCAGGACTCATAAAATCCTGACACTCATAAGAAGTAGAAGTACCACTCGGCTTCCCAGTCTCAATAGGGCGCCCATTAATCATAACAGTCTTCTTCCCATATCCCCTCATAGCCTCAAGAATCGCAGAACGAGCAGTAGAATACAACTTACCAAGCTCCTTAGAATTCATCAAACAACCCCCAATCGACTCAACAGCTCCCGCCGTATTTGAATCAAAAGTCTGACACTTATCATCACTGGTCCCCTCCATAGCATCCACACCAATATTACAAAGAGTAAACCTCTTAATATCCCCAGAATCATAATACCCATCACTAGAAATCTTCGCATACCACCCATTCGTCAAATCAAACGGAACCAACGCAGGCTTCCCCTTAGCAGTACCAGATTCATAATAACTAATCTTAGCATTCTTAGAATCCCAGACATAAGAACACTTCTCAGACCCAGTACTAATAGTAAAAACAAACCTCTTAAGTTCATCATAGATAACAGGATTATCTTTATCCCTTTTCAACAAAGTAAGATTTCCTTTATCATAAGTATAAACTTCATCAACATTTAACTTCGTCGCCGATCCTGCCAAGACTAATAGATAATTTTTTCCATTCAGCACCCATCCTTGAATAGAAGTATTTTCAGCAATTCCCACCTTCTCAGCCAAGGTGGCACCAGCCATCTCTTCGCTCCAAGGATATTCCTTAGAATTCTCAGTACGCGAACTCTGAATTTTAAGATTCTGACCAAACTCCGTTTCAAAAGACACGGTAGCCGAAGCAATTTCTTTCTCGATCTTCTTAACCTCAACAGTACTCTTCAAACTCTCATTCATCTCCTTCTCAGCAGAACTCAAAGCAACACCTCCAACACCACTCGCCTTCAACTCCTCGACCAGAAGAACCGCACTAATCTGCGAACTCGTCGACAAATCACCCCGATTAAGCCCCTCGTAACTCCAATCCTTACTAACCTCGTCTCTCAACTCACTGACATACGCATCCTTATCTAAAACAACCCCATTCTTTTCATGCTTTTTCAAAATAGAATCAACATCCATATTCACGCTACTCAAAGCATCTGCCATTGCACTAACATTACCATTAATCTGACTAGACAACGCATTATAACACTGGGTACTCGTCATACTCCTATATCTTTCATCAGTCTTACAAATTTCCTTATAATCCTCCATAACTTTTTTCCTAGCAAGAGCACTACCGCCAAAACCATCTACCATATTCTTAACAGTCAAAAAAGCAGACGTCGCAAAACAAGCCCCCTTCAAACCACTAACCAAGTTACCAATCCTCTCATTAATCGTCTCCCATTTTTCAATAGAACCTTCCAAGTTCTCAAGCATCTGCTTCGCCTTCTCAGGAGATAACTCAACAGCCCTTTTTTCAATTCCAATATTAAAAGAAAAATTAGCCTCGCTATACTTATTATTCACCTCAGGGATCAACGAAACATAAGCGACCTCATTCACTTCAATAAACGTAACCTTAATATCCTTACCATTCAACGAACCAAAATCGTCCTCCCCAACACTATCCCTATACTCTTTTCCATCCTTATAATACTTAAACGTAACCCGTCCTCGCTCAATATTACTAATCAAAATACTCTCATCACCAATTGGAATAGTCTTTCCTTCTACCTTATCCTTATAGCTCACCCCATCAAAAACAAAATCAACACGCTTATCTTTCTCATCAACATTTCTAAACTTCTTAGCACCGATAGTATGATAATCATTACTAACATAGACACTTTTCCCAGCGTTACTATAATCATATTTTCCTAACAACATCTTAATATCCTCAACGGCATCAATCAAATCAGAATTCGGATATGACTTGATAAACAAAAGTGCCAAATCCATCTGACTCGCAAACAACCTAGCATCTCCAGCAACTTTAATTTGTTCAAACAAAGCCTCTTCTCCGTAAGTCTTCTCAGAAAAAACCTTCTTTTCAGAACGATAGTTCTCAATAAGATCTTCAACAGTACCCTCAGCCAACTTAAACGATGCAGAGATCTCATTATTTATCTCTTCATCACTCAAACTAAAATCATCAGCTTTCTCCTTAACCTCTAAATTAAAAGTCTTACTAGAACAAGAAATCTTAACCTTTCCAGCCCCACTATCCTCAGCATCAATACTCGAAACCCTACACTTCTCATTCAAAAATCTACTTCCCTCCCTAACCCAAAGATCATCCCCATCAACACTCAACAAAACCGAAGGCTCCGCAGAAACAACATCATTCAATTTAAGTTTCAACCCCGCCCGACAATAATAACCCGGAAAATAAATCAGACTACTCGTCTCACCTTTCTTCAAACTCACCGTCCTAAAAACAGAATCCTTATCCGACATAATCTCAATCGTCGCCTCATCATTTCCAACACCTTTCAAATTCAAATAACCCATGCCATTCCAAAAAGAATTCTCAACCAAACTCTGATTAGAATCATCAAGATAATACTGAGACTTCCCAGTCCCGTAAGCACTCTCAGCGTCGTAACGAATCCGCGCAGTCAAATTCCCCGCAATCCAATCTTCCATATTCTCCTCGACCCTTTCCTGCTTCAAAACAATAACCACATAACCAATATTCGAAGAGGTCGGACTTCCCGCAAGAGTAGAATGAGATCTAATCGCTGCCTGGGCAGGATAGAAACTAACTCCAGAAACACCATCGGGATAATCACCTTTAAACGAGATAGAATCAATAGAATAAACATCAATCAAAGGATTAATCTGAACAGAATACAACTGACAAAAGACCGGAACATTTTGCTCTTCCAATAAATCACTCGTAACAACCATAGGACTACATCCTCCCGGAACAATCCCAATCCAAAAATCATTCAAACCTTCACAATCTGAATCATCTCCCAAACCATTCATTCCAGGCCAATACAAATCTATCTCACTAGTAGAATAGAGATCGTTTAAAGAAGGACTAGTATACTGAACCCGATTCGTAGGATCAGAAAAATCAGCACCACTAACAAAAGAACTCAAAAACAGAAAAATACTAACTACCCACAATAAATTTTTGAACTTCATTCAAACTCCAAGTATATTTTTTCTGCATCAACAAGTTCATAATTCATTTGTAATTCCTCTAAACTCGTCGGTGCATCAAACAAAGGCACGTTAATATTTAATTCAAAAGCTTCCGAAAGATCATTTTCTAAAACATACTCTGTAGAAGTCCCGCCCCCAACAACAGCATTAGAAATATCAAAACCAGGGATCACAATATCATAACACTCCTCGTGCGTCCCGCCCAAAAATCCAGTCAAACCAGAATCAGCGACGTCAACACATTCCCTCTTATTAATCTCCTCAAATTTCAAACTCGAATTCTCATAAACATAAACACTCACATTATAATAGTCCTCGACCAGCTCGATAGAACCAGTCTCCGGATACATAACCGTAGCAGAATAACTCAAACCATCAAAATTAATCAGCGCGCTATCAACCCCACCCCCCAAATCCAAACCAATCTCATATTTTTTCTTCATAATAATATTCGCAACCGAATCCTCATTAGTCGAAATCTTATAAACAGAATCCGCATAACCATCCGCAGTCGCAAGAACAAAACCATTCAAACATTGAGGGAAATAATCTTCCAGCAATGCATCATTACCGACGAGAGAAGTTTCTCCGATACTGCAAACCTCATCCAAACACTTAAACTGAATCCTCGACTCTACCGGGTTAAGATTCAAGTCGTAAGTATAAACACTCACTTTCTGATTCTTGTACTGACACATCTCAGATTCAATAGAAGAAAATCCCGCAACATTTAACGCCTGCCTAGCCTGATTTTTGGATATGACGACGACGACAGGAAACTGGAAAAGTTCCTTATCGTCATAAAATTGAATCAACACAGGGAAATTAATATCATAGATTAAATGATAAGGAACATAACAGAATCCTAAAATCCCAAGTCCTTCCTGAATCCCTACCGGAGCAACCACCTTATCCCCATAAATCTCAATCCTCGTAGGCCAATCCGACGAGTACACAAAATTAACATTCTCATCCACATCAAATCCATCGACGACAAAATATCCCTTATCCCCCTCACCCAAATCATAATAATCCCCCCTCAATTTCAAAAAGGCAACATTAGAAACAAGCCCCTCGACAATATCTTCTCTAATCTCCTCATCACGAAAGACTTTAGTATCGCAAGTCAAATCGACACCATCAACAGGAGCATAAAGCCTCATCACATCCAAAGCATACTCTTCCAAAAATACCTCACTCTTTTCAAAATTATAAACCTCCATCGCCATCCCATAAAATTTCCCCAACTTACTCGAAACCTCGACCTCATGAGTCGCAACCTTAACAGAAGAATCCCTATAATAAATAAATAAATCCTCATCCACAGCGACGTCAATACTCAAATCATTAATACTAACAGAAGCCGTAGCCCCCTCAAGATAAACATCATAACCGCTTTTCTCAAAATCAGAAAAATCGCATTTCATAATCTCTTTAGCAACATAATTTCCAAGTTGCTCTTCCATCTCAGCCTTACTAGGAACCTGTTCTCTCAAAATATTATTACCCGAAACGTACATCCAATAAGGAACAGCCAGCCCCATAAAACTCAGTTGCGAAGACTGCGGCATAAAAAGAGAGCCCGCCTCAAAATCAGGAACGTTGATATAACCTCCCCTCGAGCCTAAAATACCAGCACCCCTATCAACAGCATCCTCGACACAACTCAAATAATAATCATAAACCGGCCTTATATCTTCAGGGATACTCTCGACAAAACTCGACTGCAAAGCAAAATACCCTAAGACCGCAGCAACGACAACTATCGCAACAATAATAAAAATCGTCACCTGCCCCTTCTTGCCTATAATCTTCATTTCCCAATCTTCCTCCTAATCAATTCCATAATCTCACTATTAATATCCTTTTGTATACTCTCCTTAAACTTACGCCAAAGCTCCTCGTCCTCAATTAAAAGTAGATATTTTTTCATGTTACCTCTTATTATTCAATAAATTCTTACTTATAAATATTTCTAAGTTAGTTACTTAGTAAGTTAGTTACTAAGGAGGCTTAAAGATATTAATGATGATATTCAATTCAATTTAAGTTAAGGCAAAACGAAAAAGGGACAGAAGATCTATTTATTCACCTCTTGAAACCAATAGTTCTAATCGGCATAATAATTCCAATTTTGGAACCCATAAAGAACTAAATTCTTGCCAGAATTCTGGTGTTTCTTCAGTTACAATCATAGGAATGTCCATTGATAATGCTTTATGGGTATAGCGTATAGAATCTAATGAATAAGATGGCTCTTCGATTTTTAAATGACCTCCATAAATATGACTTCCAAAAACTAAAAGTCTTGGGGGGACAGAATTTTGCAATGCTTTCATAAAATCCGCGTCTTGCATTTTACTATCATCTCCTTTAAGATCGTCTAAAAATCCTTTGTAATATTTAAGATTTCTTGCTAACTCTTCTAAATCCCCACCCACTTCTGAATAGGAACCTGCTCTCCTTAAATTATAATCCCTTAAAGAAAACTTGTTGTGATCATCCATTAAATCATAATGAAAATGATTATTAAATAACCATATTTCTTTTTTTCTTTGAATTATTCCCTCAGGTATAATCAAATGAGACGCCATTTAATAAGAAATAATATGTGATTTATTTAAATCTTCTGTCTCTTAATTCTTTTAACATAATGTACTGCTAACGTTCTGTAATTTATTCGTCTCAACTCAAACTTTTCGGACGAAATCCAACCCCTCATAATTTAGAGTTCATGACCCCACCAAGAATCGAACTTGGGCCTCATCGAAGTCAACGATACGTCCTAACCACTAGACAATGGGGTCACAAAAACAACTATCCACCCTTTCTTTTAATCCTTCCGCTTCCCAATTCTACCACCTCGAACTTGCCCAAAGTTCCCCTCAACAAACTCAAACCTCAATTCCCCCTCATCAACCTTCGCCACCCCACACAAATCCTTAAAAAAATCCTCCGGCAACAACCGAGACTCATTATAATAATTCTTCAATGTAGAATACGGAACACTAAACCCAAATTGCAAAAGCCCCCTCAGCGACGGAGCATTAAGCTTCTCAATAATCAAATTCAAAAACTTCCTCTGCTTTCCCACTCCAAACTTAACTCTCCTCATCCAAAACAAAACAACCCCCACTTAATAAAACATCTCATCCCCTCACTTCCCTTTCCCGTAAATAAATTTTTTAATTTCGGGTGCCCCTTGGGCGGAAACGTTTAAAAAATTTATTTGCACTAAATACGATATTTCAAATTCATTTTTCACGCAGGGTATTTTGTGCAACAAAAACCAAATGAAAAATCAATTTTAAATCATCGCAAAACAAGGAGGCTACTTGTAGGGAACCTTAGGTTCCGTCGATAACTCCGAGACCACATAAACACAAACTTTAAAAGGCAAAATTCAAAAGAACTATTATGAAAAGACCGAAAACAACCAAGAGATATTGTCCTTATTGTAAAAAGAAGACAGAACAAAAAGTAAAGGAACCTAGCAAAGGAAAAGCGAGTAGCATGAAGAGAGGAAGTAAAGTTCGAATGAAATTGCGAGGTCTCTGGAGAGGAATCGGTAATCAAGGGAAATACTCACGTATGAAAAATCAGGCAAAGAAAAAAAGAAAAACAACTAAAAAGACAAACTTGATGTTTACTTGTACAGTATGTAAAAAATCTAAATATCAAAAAAAGGGAAAACGAACCTCTAAAATAGTAATCGAATAAAATGGCAGAAAGAAAAAGATACATAGACATTGAAATTCCAATCCTCGACTCGACAATGAGAATACTTGGAACTCCGGAAGATTTAAACAATAAAACAATCAAATTAGATCTAACGAGGAAACTTCGAGGAAAAGGTTTAAACATCACATTCAGAATCTTCAATAAAGACGGAAAACTCTTCGGAATTCCAAATAAAATGGTGCTAATAGGTTCTTACATTCAACAAATGATAAGAAAGAGAAGTGATTATGTAGAGGACTCATTTAAGGCACGATGTGCAGATATAAGGGTAACAGTAAAACCTTTCTTGCTAACACGAAAACGAGTTTCCAGAGCAGTCCGAAAAAACCTGAGAAATACCGCAAGAGAATTCTTACTAGATTATTTAAAAGAAAAAGATTACAACGAAATCTGTAATGAACTTTTAGAAAATACTCTTCAAAAAGCGATGTTCCCGAAATTGAAGAAAATTTATCCGCTTTCATTCTGCGATCTAAGAGTATTCGAAACAAAAGAATTAGAAAAGATAAATATTGAAAAAATTTTAGAAAAAAATACAGAAGAATACGCTAAAGAAGAATCATCAGAAGAAAACATCGGGGATTCCAATGAGCAAATTGAAAAATAAACAAAAATGGTAAACCAATCTTGTCTCGTTTTAATCAAACCCGATGGACTCCTAAAATCTCTTACAGGGAATATAATCTCAGCCTTATCTGAAACAAAATTAAAAATTCTTGGAGCAAAAATCCTCTCCGTTAAAAAAGACCTCGCGGAAAAACACTACGAAGAATTAAAAAATAAAAAGCCTAAAATTTTTGCGGAAACTTTAAAATATATCTGTGGGGAATATCATACGCCAAGAGTCCTTGCAATGATTTACTATGGAGAAAATGCGATAGAAAAAATTAGAAAAATAATCGGAGATACAAATCCCGAAGAAGCAATCCCTACAACAATAAGAGGACGATACGGGAGAATAAACTCAAAAACAGAAATCTTCGAGAATTGTATCCACGCATCCGACTCACCAGAGAACGCCGAAAAAGAAATTAAACTCTGGTTCTCTCCCGATGAAATTGTCTGCCCGGAAAATGGAAAAAATATCTATCCAACATCAACAGAACTCCAAGAAATCAAACTAGAAAAATGGGCTTAAATCTATCCAAATCTTAGAGCACAACACCAAAGATTTAAAAAAACGTCAAAACAACTAAAATATATGCCTGCGTAGCTCAGTGACAGAGCACCTGTCTTGTAAACAGGGGGTCGAGGGTTTAACTCCCTTCGCAGGCTTACTCCGTAAGACTGCGATTCTTAGAGTTAAACCCGAGACACGTCGAGGGTGAGTAATTCGCTTTGAACAAAAAACCAATTCAAACAAATAAATATTTTTGCGAAATGCAAATTACGAATAAAGAACTCCCTTCGCAGACTTTTAAGCGAAACGAAAAAACTGCGATTGAGAGTTTCAGAAAAAGGATTTCTCGCAAGTTTGATTTAACTATATAGTAATAACATTAGAAACATTTAAAAAGAATTATTTATTGTAAAATATATGATAAAAAATGTTTTAAAACATGTTATAGGAAAAGGTTATGTTGATCGTCTTGACAAAAAGAATGATAGAGATTTAAAGAGAATGGCCACTTCTTTTTGTGAATCCATTAAAGAAACGTATCCTAATGCAAGAGTAGCTGAATTAATCTGGTCTATCGACCCTACAAGAAGTGGAGAATACTGTGTATTAGACAAGCAAGGATATGCCGTAGTTGTTAACGGCAAAGGAGAGGTTTATATGGAGAATAATGACCTCCCAAGAGAACCCCCTCTATCTCAAAAGTTTTTATCACGATATGGGTGTAGACCTCCAGTTTTAAAACCTAAGAAGTGTTTAGTAGAGTATCTCACTGGAAAAGTAAGGGTTCATGGTTCTTTTTCTTTAGATAAAGTTGCACAGAGATTACCTGAGGATTTAAGTAAGAATATAGAAATTGAAAGTATTTAGCCATAAATATTTGAAATTTTGTAAAAAATAAATTTTCTATGTAAGCTTTGCAAACATTTAAAACACAAGAATAAATAAGATTATCATGCCAGGAAAAAATAAACCAAAACGACTTGACAGAAATAAAAGCTGGAGAGTTGCTAGAAGAAAAAATAGAAAGAAAATTTTAACTGAAGGTAAAAGTAGAAACAGAAAACCAAGACCAAAAAAAACTAAAACAGAAAAACTTACTGAGACAAAGCCTGTTAAAAAAACTGTAAAGAAAGGATAATCTTTTATACAATTCAATTCTAATAAATTAATGAGCTGGCAAGATATTGTAATAACTACTTGTATGATTGCATTCAGCTATGCATTAGTTCCTCAAGTTATAACAGGATTTAAACAAAAAAAGAAGTTAATATCTACACAAACAGCTTCGATAACTTCTATTGGACTATTTATTCTGTCACTAGTATGCCTATCATTAAATCTAATCTTTTCAGCAATAATAGTTCTTATAAATGCGACACTTTGGACTACTCTACTAATTCAAGGAATCTTATATCGCTAATCATCATCAATAACTTCAACTCGTTTGTCCTTTTCAAGAATCTCAACTATTTCATTTTTCAAATTGGCAATTTCCCCCTTCTCAAAAGGACCAACCTCATTACCCTCAAAATCCAAAAACTCAGGAACATCCTCTAAAAATCTAACCAACCTATGCTTCAACTCATCCTTCTGCGCCCCATTCATCTCAGCATTCATATTTTCTTCCGCCCGCTCAAGACTCTTTACAACTTCCTCAAATAAATCCTTCTCAAAATCCAACAGGTTTTCAAAATCTTTCTTACTAATCCCAACTTCTGAAGCTACAAAAGACAGATTCAAAATTTTCTTCTTCCTATTCCTCAACAAATCCTTAAAACTCGAAAGCGCATTCTCTAATTTCTTCTTATTTTTAATCGCCATATCAGAAAATAGATCCTCCTCTTTATTCAAAAACTCCCTTTTCTCCTTAAAATACTCGGCAGCATCCACAAGAAATTTCTTAGACAAAAGTTGCAATTGCTCAGAATATTTCTCCTTCCTCATCGCTTCGTAAATATCACTAAATGTTATCATAAAAAGTAAAACTATCTCCTGTTTAAAACAATTGTTATACTCTACTCAGAGGATTTATAAAATATGCTTTCTTCAAAGAAATATGTTTGGCGCATTAAAAGAAAAACTGAAGAAATGGATAACAAAGAATAAAGAAGGTGATTTAGATATCAAAGGGCACGACGAAAAGAAAGTAGACAAATCTCCAAAAAAACAACTTTCAAAAAAAAAGAAAGTCAAAAAATCTAAAGTCCTAGAAAAACAAAAAGATGAATTAGAACAATCTCTCGAGGAGACGATCAACACCCCTTCGGAAGAAAAAGGATTCTTCATAAAATTCAAAAAAAGACTAACCGAAGAAAAATTCGAAGAACTCTTTGAAGAACTTGAGATAATCTTATTACAAAATAATGTAGCCTATGAATCTGTAGAATCAATCAAAAAATCTCTCGCAGAAAAACTAATTGGAAAAAACCTAAAAGAAGTTGACCTTGCAGAAGAACTAAAAAACGCAATCGAATCAATTCTCATCAACCCGCCGGATTTCATCAAAACTATCAAAGACTCGCTAGAAATAAAATCGCCTTTCGTAATCGTCTTCGCAGGGATCAATGGTTCGGGAAAAACGACAACCATCGCGAAAGTCGCAAACTACTTACAAAAAAATAAATTGTCAGTTTCCCTCGCCGCCGCCGACACTTTCCGTGCAGCCTCAATCGAACAAATCCAACAACACGCCGACAACCTCAAAATTCATCTAACAAAAAAAGACTACGGTTCCGACCCTGCTTCCGTAGGATTCGACGCAATCACTCACGCAAAAAAGAACAAAATCGACGTTGTCCTAATCGACACCGCAGGACGAATGCAAAACAAAGACACGCTAATGAAAGAAATAGAAAAAATTGTAAGGATAACAAAACCAGATATGAAAATCTTTTTAGGAGAATCAATAACCGGCAACGACGCAACAGAACAAGCAAAAGCCTTCAATGAATCAACAGATATAACAGGGATTATCCTTTCAAAATCGGACATTGACGAAAAAGGTGGAACCGCAATCTCAGTCTCCCAAGCCACAGGAAAACCAATCCTTTTTTTAGGAACCGGGCAAAAGTATGAAGACTTGGAAGTTTTTGATAAGAAGAAAATGATTGAAAAGTTAGGATTGTAATCTACCCCCATAATCCTTAAATATCAAACTTAATCCAATCATACATGCCACTTTACCAAAAATTCGAAAAAAACTTTAAAAGAAAAGAAGGAATCCTAGAGATACATAGATTGTATGATAGCTTACGAAAGAAGTTAAGCCCCTTAGGAATACAGATCTTGGACACGCCAATTTATAATCTTGCTACAGGAAAAGAATCCTCAGACGCAACATATGCCATCATCTTACCCACCTCTCCAGTTGCAGAAACATATGTATTTTATGAAAATTATGAAAAACATTCAGGAGGGAAATCTGGAAGAGTTCATTTAGGAGTCAAATATTTTCTTGAAAATCAAAAATTTTCTAATATAGAAAAAATAGCACTAGAACACGGACTTACTCCGACCGAACCTTTTAAATCAAATACATAAAACATTGCTAGGGGCTAAACCCAAAATTTAATAACCTCAATTCTCCCCCCTAAACTATGGTACTAGATAAACTAGGCTCAGCCTTAAAATCAGGAATAAAGAAGATTTCAAACGCAATCTTTGTAGATAAAAAACTCATAGATGGAATCATAAAAGATATCCAAAAATCACTAATCGAAGCAGATGTAAACATCGAACTAGTTTTTGCACTTTCTCAAAAGATCAAGAAACTAGCCTACGATGAAACCATAAAAGGCATTGACAAAAAAGAACAACTCGTTAAACTTATTCACGACGAAATTACATTACTTTTAGGCAAAGAAAAACAACTCAAACTCCCAAAAAAAGCGAGCCTTATGTTCCTAGGACTCTATGGTGCAGGTAAGACCACAACAATTGCAAAATTAGGATTTTACTACGCTAAACGAGGAAGAAAAGTCGCACTCCTTGGGTTAGACACTCAACGACCTGCCGCAATGGATCAATTAGAACAGTTAGCTAAACAAACAAACCTTCAAGCATTTATAGATAAAAAGGAAAAAGACCCTCTAAAAATTATAAAACAATATAGCAAAGATTTAGAAAAATACGACCTAGTTCTAATAGATACTGCTGGAAGAGACGGACTTAACAAAGAACTCATCAAAGAGATAGAAAAACTAGACAAGAGATTAAAACCAGATTACAGAATTTTAGTTATGCCTGCAGATGTTGGACAAACCGCAAAAACCCAAGCAGAAGAATTCCAAAAAGCACTTTCAATTGACGGAGTTATTGTCACAAGAATGGACGGAACTTCCAAAGGTGGAGGAGCCCTAACTGCCTGCGCAGAAACAAAAGCCCCCGTTTTCTTCATCGGTGTCGGAGAACAAATCCACGAAATCGAAACCTTCAACCCAGAATCTTTCATCCAACGACTCCTCGGAATGGGCGACCTCCAGGCACTCCTCGAACACGTCAAATCCGCAACCGACGAGAAACAAACAAAACGAATCGAAGAACGACTGCAAGAAGGAAAATTCACCCTCCTCGACCTCTACTCCCAACTCGAACAAATGAACAAAATGGGAAGCATGGACAAACTAATCGGAATGATCCCAGGAATGTCCGCTGCAAAAGTCCCGAAAAATGTCCTCGCAAAACAAGAATCAAAAATGAAACACTGGAAAAACGCAATCTCCTCAATGACCGAAGACGAAATCGAAAACCCCGAAATCTTGGAAAAACAAACCTCTCGAATCCAACGAGTTTCAAAAGGTTCTGGAACAACAACGACAGAAATCAGAGAATTATTGAAGCAATATAAAATGCTCAAAGAAATGATGGGGATGCAAAGTGGTTTGGCCGAAGGAAAAATAGACCAAAAGATGATGCAGAAAATGGCGAAGAAATTTCGAGGGAAGGTTAAGTTTTAAGATAAATTAAACTTCCTTCTTTTTAGAATTTAACTCATCTAAAATATCACATAATACATAAAAGATTCTCTTAACATCTTTTTTATTTTTAGCAATAGGAGATTTCAGTCCCAATCTTTTTCTAAAAAGGTAATCAAAATAATAATTCATAACTTCAGTTAAAAATTTCTCATCATAAATAGTATTGATTCTATCATAAAAAGCAAGATAAAGAGAGATATTATCAGCATAATTAGAATTTCCAAATTCATTAAGAAATAATTTATTTTTATCTTCAAAAAAACAATCATAGTGATTCACAAACATATCTTTCAAAATTTCATCTTCAAAAAGAGCCCATTGCCAGTCTTTTTCAATTTGAGGATAGGAGCAGTAGATCATGGTGTGAAATGCCAAATCATTCTTTGTATAATTAAATAAAGATTCAAATTCTGGAATAAAACTCACTCCAGGAAACCTAACAAGTTTAGAGCTATATCTCCTATTCAGATATTTGTTCACTTTTTCAAACAATTCATGAATTTCTTTATAAAAAGAAGAAGTTTTTGACTTAACTTTTTTAGTGATTATCAAATCAACATCCTTTTCAACATCACAAGAACCAATTGTCCCAAAAGTCATAATATGTTTTGTTTTCTCAAGTTCTTTAACTAAAAATTCTTTAATCTCTTGCCAGGTATAAGGTCTTACTTTAATATCTTCATTCATATTTAAATAAGAATTCAAATGTTTTTAATATTATCTCTTCCAAAACTCAACCTTCTTAACCTTCTTATTAACAATCTCAACTAACACCTGAGCATCTCTTCCAAAACCAGGATTTATCACAACAGTCTTTCCAATTTTATCCTTCCCCCTCCCCTCGTGCATATGCCCTCCAATACAAAGCAAAGGCTTAGACTTAACACAAAAATCTTTAGCAATCGTTGAACCAAGATGCTTTTTATAAGCATACGACCCCTTTTGCTTCCCAACATCCAACTTGGTACTATAAGGAATATTGTGTGTCAAAAAAATCGTCGGAAATTTCTTATCCCTTTTACCATAAACATCCTTCAATCTACCAATCAACTTCTCATAAGCCCTTTTCAACTTCAAATAATCTTTCTCATTAAAATTCTTCCGAGAAACTTTTTCTGGACAACTACTCAACCCATACCCCAAAATATTTACCTCACAAAACCTATGCAACCTAAACTGGCAATCCCTTATATTCTTTAACCCTCGTACCAATTTTTTATTCATTTCACTACCACCCCACATATCATAAAAAGCCTTCATACGAGAGTAACCTCTTCCATCCATATTTTTAATTTTTGTTTTTCCATAACTCTCATCCCAATTTCCAGGAACAATAAACACAGGCTTATCAAAAGAATTCAAAAACTCTAAGATTTTCCTACCACCTTCCAAGGAACGCTTTTCCATTTGTTTAAACTCTTTTTTCCCAACATCTTGGATAATCATCTTCTCGATATTTAAAGAAATCTCAGGATTCTTCTTTAATTCCCTAAACAATTTTTTATAATAAGGAGCTATCTCTTTATCAGAACAGATATCTCCAACCTGGATGATACAATCAAAATCCTTGAAATGAATTCTCGGCTTCCTGCCATGTAAATCCCCAATAACTAATATTTTCATTTTACTAAAAATCCTAAACAATCATTAGAAAAATTTAAGATATTTTCAAAATCTTCTTTCTTCAAATCATGAGACAATATCTTTTCAGAATTCAAAGGTAATTTAATTTTATCTCCATATTTCTTCTTAAAAAATAATAATAACTTTTCCTTCTTCAAAATTCCTTCATCAATCAACATAGCCCTAAGAAATGTTTTAAACAGAAAATAAGAAGCTTCAAGTTTATATTCTTCATCATCTAAAGACTCTCTTAAGGAATGTTTTAGATCTACAGACAACATTTCAAATAAATGTTGATTGGTTAATTTGAAATTAAAATTTTTAAGGCAATCCTCCCCATACAATATTTTTTTATTTTTGTCCTCTGAAAGATTTTTATAAAAAAATAAATCATGAGGGTTATGAACAACATTTAATTCCTTTTTTCCCAAATATATTATAGAGATAAAATATTTCCCTTTTCTTTTTCTAGCTGATCCCCCAAAATCAAAAACAACCTCCCCAGATTTTTCCTCAAAATTTTTAATTATCTTAACCAATTTAAAAATCTCTTCAATTGAAACAAGGTCTCCTTTAAAATAAAAGATTAAATCTATATCATGAGAATCATCTGAATAAGTAGATGAACCAAATTGGATAATCCCTTCCAAATCCAATCTTTCTGAACAAACTCTAACAAAATCATTCAATACTTCATTAATTTTCATAACACAATTAGGATGAACCAATTTAAAAATCTAATCAAAAACCTATTAAATCAAATATCTCTCAATTAAATATGAAACTAATCCAACAAGGCGCAGAAGCAAAAATATTCCTAGACAAATCTGTAATCAACAAAGACCGAATCCCAAAATCCTATCGCCACCCGCAACTCGACAAACAAATTCGAACACGACGAACTCGTTCTGAATCCAAAATCCTAACTAAAGCTCACGATCTAAAAATAAACGTCCCAAAAGTTCTCAACACAGATAAGTTCAACATCGAAATAGAATATATCGAAGGTGACCGCCTCTCAGAGACTCTAAACTCCTATCCCAAAAAAAAACAATTCAAGAGCATGCAACAACTAGGAGAACAAACAGCTCTTCTTCATAAAAACAACATCATCCACGGAGACCTTACAACCTCAAACACAATTAGCTCAGATAACAAAATCTTCCTTATCGACTTCGGACTCGGGTTCATCTCAACAAAAATAGAAGACAAAGCCGTTGATCTCCATTTAATCAAACAAGCCCTCGAAGCAAAACACTTCCAGAACCACGAAGAACTATTCGAACAGTTCACGAAGGGATACCAATGGTCAGACTCAGAAAAAATCCTAGAACGATTAAAAATCGTAGAAAAACGTGGGCGATATAAACATTAAATAGCCCAACAGGATGGGTCTGCCCCAACCAATTAAAATTATAGATTAGTGAGGGTATCGGACATCGGTTCGGAAAATAGCCCCGCCAGGATTCGAACCTGGGTCACAGGGATCAAAACCCTGCATCCTTGACCACTAGACTACGGGACTGCTGATCTAATTAAATAATAACGATTTTTAAGTCTTTAGAGTACCTATTAAATCTTATTCAGTTTTGAATTAATTCTAACTCCATACAAGCACTAAACTTTAAAAACCATTATTTACATCAATTAGCATGACAAAAATAGAAAAACCTACATGGGTAAAAATGAAAGAACCTGAATTAAAGAAAACCATAGCAGAGCTTGCAGAAA
>JAGLLG010000014.1 GCA_023140635.1 Candidatus Pacearchaeota archaeon
TACCTAAAAGAGCTCGGAATCGAAAAAAACGAAGACCTCGAAAACGCAAGAAAAAAAGTAGACAACCTGAAAGAACATTTAAAATCAAACATTACTGACCGAAGCGCGAAACACAAATTACAACACGCACAGTCAAGATTAAACATTACAAAGAAATATTTCGGTGTTTCCATCCGAGATTAAAAACAATTTATTTTTATCACCCAAATCTTTTTAAGCAAACATGAATTCAACACCTCATGCTAAAAAGGGTTGAACAGTTTACGAAAGAATTTCTCGAATTCTCAAAAAACAAACCGATAAGAATTATAAGCCACTACGACACCGACGGTATAACCTCTGCATCAATACTCGCAAAAACATTAAAACGACTCGACAAAAAATTCTCAATCAGAATCGTCAAAGGTCTCGAAGAGGACATAATTAAAAAAGAACTCTTGCGACAACCAAATGAAGTAATTCTCTTCAGCGACTTAGCCTCTGGAAGCCTCAAATACTTCCAAAATCTCCAAGAACCAATCTTCATAATAGATCATCACGAGATTCATACTAAAGAATTAAATGATAAAATAAAAATCATCAACCCACATCTTACTGACAAGCCAAAGGATAATGAATGCACCGGAGCAGGACTATGTTATCTTTTCGCTAAAGAGGTCTCATCAAACAATCAAAATCTAGCCCCATTAGCTATCATTGGAATGATTGGAGACAGACACGAATCAAATCTCTCAAAGATAAACCAACAAATAGTGAACGATACAACAGATCTAAAAATAAAAAAAGGTCTCATCCTCTACCCAGCCACAAGACCTCTAAATAGGGCATTAGAGTGGTCAACATCACCTTACATCCCAGGAGTTACAGGTAATCGAACTGGAGTTCAGGAAATTTTAAGAGAAACTGGAATTGGTTATGAGAAAAATCTACTTAATTTAACCGAAGAAGAAATGTCAAAACTAATAACTGCGGTAATGGTTCGACGAGCCCAACACAACAAAGCCGATGACATAATCGGAAATCTCTACATCTTAAAATTCTTCAACACAAAAGAAGACGTCAGAGAAATATCAGTTTTAATAAACGCATGTTCCCGACTCGGTCACAGCGATACTGCAATCGCATATTGCCTAGAAAACTCAAATGCAAAATCCCGAGCTCTTGACATCTATACAAGATATAAACAAGAGTTAGTTTCAGGATTAAAAGTAGCAGAAAAGATGGAAAAAATAGATGGAAAGGGTTTCGTAATATTAAATGCCAAAGACCAAATCAAGGATGTCATTGTAGGAACAATATGCTCAATGCTCTCCTCATCATCCAGTTATGATGAAGGAACAATCCTTATAGGTATGGCATATAATAAGGACAAAATAAAAGTTTCAGCACGAATTGTCGGACACGAAGGACGAAATTTAAAAGAAGTCTTAGAAAAAACAATTAACATATTCAAAGATAACAATCCTCAAACAACCGCAGAAGTTGGAGGACACCATTATGCCGCAGGTTGTCTTATAGAAAAAGAAAAAGAATCTGATTTTATTAAAGCGTTAAAGGAAACTCTTGAAGTAGAAGTTATAAAGATCTAGTTTCAATCAAGTAATTAGGATTAGACTTTAGATCACTACCCAAGGTTTAAAAAGCAAAATCAACATCAATCTTTATGGAAGGAAAATTTATTAGAGTAAAATGCTCAAAATGTAAGGCATCTCAGGTAATATTTGGAAAAGCTTCTACGAAGGTTAGATGTCTTGAATGCAATACAATCCTAGCCTTACCATCTAGTGGAAAAGCGAAAATCCGTTCAAGAGTCGAAGAAATTTTATAAGTCTACTCCAAAATAGATTAGTTATAAGCTAGTATAAATTTAAATAATAAGATTTATTCAAAATTCTATGAAAGAAAACGATTTAGTATTATGTAAAGTTGAGAAAGTAACAAACACTATAACATTTGTAAGACTGCCAAACGGAAAACAAGGGACAATCATCTCTCCAGAAATAGCTCCAGGAAGGATCAAATTCATGCGACAATATGTCGTCCCTAACAAACAAATAGTCTGTAAAATCTTAGAAATTTTAGGCGACAATATCCATTTATCTCTTAGGAGAGTAAACTCCAAAGAAAAAAAGGAAGTAATGCAAAAATTCAAACAAGAACAAGCAATCAATGTTGCATTTAAACAAATACTTGGAGAAAAATTAGAAAAAATAACTGAAAAGATCTTTGAAAATTTTGCAACTCTAGCAGAATTTATCGACGCTGTAAAAAACGATGAAAAGCTAATAGCAGAATATATCCCAAAGGAAAATCAAGAATCAATACAGAAGCTCACCGAAAAGAAAAAGAAAAATCTAGAACTAAAACATAACATTAAAATAAAATGTCTCGAAGATGATGGAATAAAGAGGATTAAAAAAATCTTTGAGACAAAAAATGAGAATATATCAATTACCTATATTACGGCAGGACAATTTAAACTTAAATTTCAGACAGAAAATTTCAAAGAAGGTAAGAAACAACTAACAGAGATCTTAGAAGAATTTGAAAAACGAGCAAAAGAGAATAATTGTGAATTTTTTGTAAACGAGACTAAATAAAATGACTTCCCAGAATACAAATATTAAAATTACACCTAGCGGAGAATTAAAAAAATGCTCAAAATGCAAAACTTATACCTTACAAGAGATATGTAAAAAATGCAGTTACCCCACAAAATCTGCACACTATAAATTCCCACAAATTCGCGACGCCCCTCCAAGAAGTGCAAACTTTAAGCGACGATAACTTCTTTCTTCACGACTTCCATAAAAATCACAGCAACTAAAAGGCAACCGATTTTTCATTTGATTTTTAATCAAATCAGGAAGTAAAAATTTCCTTCTTAACAACTTCCATAAAGATCCTTCCTGAAAATCTTACGCCACAAGACTATCAAAGAATTTCTCCCTTTACTATCTTCATATCCGCCTCCCACAACGGTGTCAATTTCGTCCGATTGTAGATTATCGCAGCAGGATGAAACAACGGAATCAACTTAAACCTAATTTCTTCAATCTCAATCTCTCTAACCTTCCCATGCACCTGCGTAATACCTGGCTGCTCCTTCATTAAATCTATATTCCCCAAAGCCAAAAAAAACTTAGTTGCATAATTTCCAAGAGAACAGACAACCTTAGGATTCATATCTCTAATTTGCTTCAACAGCCACGGTGTATGCGCCCTAATTTCCTCATCCGTAGGATCCCTATTCTCAGGAGGACGGCACTTCAAAATATTCGCAATATAAACATCATCCAAACTCAATCCAACATTCGCCAATAACTTATCCAGATTCTTCCCCGCAGCCCCGACAAACGCCAATCCTTGCAAATCCTCGTTCCGCCCCGGAGCCTCACCAACAAACAAAATATCCGCATTAACATTCCCCTTCCCGACGACAATATTTGTACAATCCTTAAACAACTCAGTCCTCTTTACCAAAGCAGCCTCATAGAAATTAAACTCTGTAGATTTTTTATTCGATTCCATATAAAAAACTAAACATTCACATTAATAAGATTACTGTCTCTTTTTGAAATAAACAATTACTCCCATAACTACCCCAAGAAAGACCAAAATACCTACAAACAATCCCAAGAAATTCCCCTTCCCACTCAAAACTTCTGCAATTTTCTCCTCAATAACATCCTTAACTGTATCTCCTGTTAAAGACTCCTCGTCAACAACCTCTTCCTCCGGAATCTCCTCCGAAATAGTTTTCATCAACATCTCAGCCCCACTACCACTAATAGAATTCAACTTAACCGAAAGGTCATAGACATTATCTCCATCAAGTTCAAACTTTGCTTCATCACCAACCGAAAGAGTCTTCGTCTGAGGCTCCGAACTAACAGTAATGTTAACACTACTATCTTCGACAGAATCAACATTCAACGTATGATTTTCATCATTAATATCAAACTTAACCTGATAAGTACTCCGAAGAACCACTGTATAACCTTCTATAAGCTTTTCTACAGTAGGATAATATGTAGGCACTCCGCCAGCACCTCCACCACCAGAACTAACCGAATCCGCAGGAGGATCACCCGCTGTAGGAACCACAACATTATACCCTGCACCAGCAACCAAACCCAGCATCATAAATCCAACAAACAAAACTCCAATAAAAACTCCAATTTTTTTCATCTTCATATTAAAATCCTAGCGATACTGGAACCTTACAAACCGTTGTAGTCGTCCCCGAACAATTTACATAATCATCAACATCCGTAGCATTTGCACCAGCATCATCCACATAATTAAACGTATTAGCAGAACTATACTCAACTGGCATCTCTATCTGAATATAATCACTAGCTCCGCCAAGATGCATCTCATCAATCAACGTATTCCACTTCTTAAGACTTGAATTCATCCCCATCATATTGGTAGACTCATTACAAATAAACGCATTCGTCATATCTAACTTCACTGGTTCAAATACATTTACACCATAGAACCCCATGCTCATTCCATCACCACAATCACTATGAACAGTTATATTCATATTCTTAGTAACCGAAGTATTCGTTTTAATACCTACGTCAAACGTCGTCGGCACTCCACTAATATTAAACGTTTCCGTAAAATTATAACCAGTCTTATTCAATGCAGGAATATCAACAGTATATCCGTCTGGCAAATCAAGTTTAAAAATAAACGATTTAGCGAGAGTACTTGTTTTTGTAGTAAAATTAGAACAAGCGGATACCGCACAATTATCCGAAGGGTCGCATACTGTAATCTTATAATAATAGCTAGTCCCATTTTCTAATAGATAACTAAGAGTATCCTCAGTTAAATCAATGGAATGGAATGGCTTAAACTTAGCATAAGCCTGATATGTCTCACTACCCTCATCACTCAAAGAAACATTCGGATTTAATACCGTACATGTAGAATCATTATGATAAAAACTCACATTCAAACTCGACGGCTCATTAGTATCAACTTTCATAAACGCCGCATCCGACAACACTTCAACCTTACTAAACATCACCGTCGGAGCAGTCTTATCACCATCAACAACCCCAAACGCAAACGCATCATTCCCTAAAAGCTCTGCGCACTTAGGAGTAAACAAACACATAGGATCGGCACAATCAATTAGACCATTTTCATCATCATCAACACCATTCATACACTCCTCAAAAACATTAAATCCAAATTTCTGCATGTTCTTACACTTAGGATCCTTAGTATTAGGATTAGAACAGTCTACAAACCCAAAATCAATCATCCCAGGAGTATAATATCCAGGACCAATATAATCTGAAGGATTCGTTCTTGAATCAGAACCATTAGAACTTGCTAAAAAGATTCTCATATTAGCCGTCTTACTATATTCACCAAACATCTCTAAACCTTGTTTTTCTAAAGCAACCATTACACCGCCAATCTCCCCGCAACTCATCTGCTTGCTTGTAGTAATCAAAACATTAGTAGATACCCACGAAGAAGATTCATTATTACACTTCATCAATTTTTTAGTCTCTACAACACTTCCAGTTTCATTACTCGAAACATATTGAATCATAAACTCATAACCCGCATACGTACCGCCTCCATAAGCATTACACCCTCCAGTCTCACTGCCATCCGTATCTAAATACCAATAAAACTTCGTCGTAGCGCTTCCTGCCCCCATTACTCCCTCACTTACATCTCCACCTGAATCCATACCTGCACCAACATTATATCCATTACACATCACTGCTTTACTAATATTATAAACACCTACACCAAAATTGAAACCCTCATCCGTAACTCTCATTCCCATCCCCATCAAATCAACCTCTCCGCTAACTCCCATTTCTGCAGTAGGAGGAAATGTAACAAAATTATCAGAATCCATAGCCAACTCAATAACATCTCCCTTCATCTCTCCAAAATGATCAAACTCCGCCTTATCCATGCACCATCCTGCAGGTTCACCAGTAAGGTTATTGTTTGCATATGTATCATTCTTATATTGACAAGTAACACTATTCAAAGCACATCCAGTTTCATTACCATCATATTGCCAACATCCGGTCTGTCCTCCATCACCCATACCAATCATCATAAACATCGCCGGTTGACAAGTCTCACTCATATTTCTATATTCACAAAGACCTCCAAAACTTTCATTTTGACATTCATCCAGACCAAAATTAGGATTAAAACAAGCCACATCACACCATCCACCCGCATCTCCATCCATCATAGAATAACTATCTTCCTTCCATGTACAATTAGAATTAAACCCACAACTAGTTGAATTCAAACCCATACAAGTCGCAAACGGCTTAAAATCACACCATCCACCAAACTCAGCACACCAAGGATCATCATTACCTTCACACCAACTATCATTCACCCACTGACAATTATTTCCACCATCACTAGCACAATAAGTTTCATTGGCATCATAATTCCAACAATTAGAACTATCCATCAAAGTCATATTAATATCACACATAGAGTTCCCCCCCATCATCATACTACTAGAATCGTTAGTACAACCAGGAACCTCTCCGCAAGCACTCAAATTATCATCATACTGCCAACAATCAGAACCAGGCATATCACAATGTCCTGTAGTTTCCCACTCATTATTTACCCAGGTACAATTCAAATCGTTCCCATCCAATGCGAACGCAAATGTCTGATCACAAGTTCCTTCTGTTAGCTTAGAAAAACAATCTCCTCCAAATGCCGAACCACCACAGAAATTATCAAAACCACAATCAGGATCGCCACAATCTACCATCCCATCTCCATCATCGTCAAATCCATTAAAACAAACCTCACCACTATAACCTTGCGGCTTACACAATGCAAAATCATTATCCCACTCACAACTAACACTACTATTATAACAATCATTGTCACTATAACACGAAAAACAATCATTATCACAAATTTTCTTAGATGCATCAACACAAGAACCAACTAACGAACTATCCTTAACCCACTGACACTCAAGAACACTGCCACCACAAGCACCCTCGGGATCGTTCATAAAATTGCAATTCTCACAATCCGTATTACAATCTCCAGAACCGCCTAATTCCATCTCGTTAGGATAATCACACCACCCAAATCCGTTGAACGCAGATGTTCCAATAGAATCATTCGTCCAACTACAATATCCCATGGCCGAACCAACACAAGCAGCTTCAGCATCAGGTCCACTAGTCCAATCAGTTCCATTACTTTGAAACTCGCAAGCCCAACACGAAGTATCACAATTACCTTTATTACCCTCGCCACCACCATCATCAATATCAAAGAACCCTGTCATCTCACACCAAGAATCTTGCTTCAAAATATTATTTTCAAGATAATACTCTGTCTGCCAAGTCCCGCCTGAAGCAGTACAAGAACTTTTACTACCAATCACTCCCAAATCCGTCTCTCCTCCCGAACCAAACACAGCACCAGGATTAAAAGTACAATTCTTCACAATCGTAGAACTATTATCCCAAACACATGGCATCAGGAAATCTTCAATTAACTGCATACATAAAGTATAATTATTTTTTGAATCTACATGTTCACAGAAAGGAACCGGTGGCTCGGGCTTTTTATCAGAACTAGTTCCAGCAGTACAATAATCGCCAACAATGGTAGCATTAGTCGTTCCCCACATACAATTCGGCAAAGGTCCAAACTTACATGCAGATTTTAATTTAATATCCGTACAGGCTAAATCGGCAGTATTATTCGCATTGGTAACTAATTGGGACCCTCCAAAATCATGACCCTCACACCACCCAACATTCTTGTTATAACAAATATTATCATCACTATTATTCGTTGTTCCAAAAATACCCACAGTACTATTACAATAAGCACAACCAGTTATATTGCCACAAACCTTCGGTTGATTATCCGCGAACCAACAATGAGCTCCACCACCAAACATAAAACCTCCTCCTCCTCCAGCAAAATCACCACTCGGCATCACACAAGCTCCTGTAGAATTATACCATCCTCCTTGATTAAAGCAAGAGTCAGTATCATTAAATGCCCCGAAACCACCGTCACCGTATGAATCCAAACATTCATCATTCCCACTAGAATTATAAGTACATGGCATATATAAATCATTCATCAAGGTATTACATTTCGTCTCATTATTTCCAGCATCGCTACACATCTTCGACATGCACCATCCTCCACCATAACTGGAATTTTCGTAGAAACACATACCATCAAATTGTATCTCACAAAGAGACTCATTATCATCATAACTCCAGCAACCAGTTTGCTCGCAACATCCAATATCATCCAACGTTGCAGAAGGATTCTCCATCTGAGCATCAGACAAAGATTTTATCGAACACCAACTATTTTCATTAGCCCCATTTGCTTTCCAATTACAAGAATTCATTCCACAAGCCGCTTTGTCCCCATCATAATTCCAACAGCCATCTGTCATTCCGCCCCAATCCATATTATCCCAATTACCCATACATCCCCCAGAAGTAGTAGACTGAGTTCCATTAGGATACCACATAACAAAATAAGGATCCCAAGTACAACTAAGATTATAATTTGAAGAATTTAATAAAGGGTTATAAGTTTCATTTTCACAAAAAGATTGATTTGTTCCATCATAATCCCAACATCCAATATCCATACAACATCCAATGTCATCATCACACCAAGGATCATCTGCTTGAGTTTTCCACTGACATCCGCTTACTGCCACACACTGTCCCAATGAAGTTCCTGTCTCCGCCCAACAATCCTCCCAGCTCGCAGAAACACTTCCAGAAAAAAACAAAACACCGACGACTAAAAACATCACCAAAGAAAAACTTCTAAAAGATTTTATCACCATCTTAAAAAATAGTTATAATAGTTACTTTAAATACTTTACCCCTAATTAATAATCAAAAACAACCTCAAAACTATCTACGAAATAAACTTACCCTCGACAAATAACAAAATCCAATATTACCCATAAACATTTTTCCGATAACCAATCCTCAAAACAATAATCCTCTTCCCCAAAACAATCACATCAATAACCACCCGATAATCTTTAATCCTCAATCGCCACAACTTATTCCCATGCAACTTCTTCAAAAAATGAAACGGATTCTCTCTGATAGAATATATTTTTTTCAAAATAAAATCACAATCTTCTTGAGGGATCTTCTTCAAAAACTTTTTAGAAGAACGAGAAAAATTAAGCTTATACATTATTCAAGCAACACTCCAAGATCCTTAGCAACTTCTTCAATACTATAAACCTCGCCCCTCTCAACCTCTTTCAAGGCGACATTTATCTCGTCAATTTCCTCAGAAGTCAATTCCTCATTCTCATACTCCTCAATGATCACATTAATCACCTCGTCATAGGATTCCCTCTCAAACCTCTTCAATTCTTTTAGTCTTTCAAGAGTATTTACCCCAATCTGAATCGTAGTTTTTTCCATATTATACACCAACTATAACTACTATATAAGCTTTTTCCTAACACAAATCAAAAACCCCTAACCACTTCACCCGTAACAACCCCTTTATCTTCCCAAGGATCCTCACCAGTCCTCTCTTCATCACCCATATCGTCCCTGTCACCACCCTTATCCCCCGAAGTCATCATCTTAAAAAAAGTTTTAAACAGATCCTTAGCATCTCTCTCCGCACTCTCAGGATAAACTTTCGCAGAATTCATTATATCCATTACCTTAAAATACATTTTAATCTCATTAACAAAACTTTTTACCATCCCAATTTTCCTCGGTCTTCTATCCCATGGAGGAGACTCCGTCTCAGCCCCACGCATATCTCTCTCTTCCATATCAATCAAATCATAAACTTTATCAAAATCAATTTCAATTCGAACATCTTCTGCATCCGCCTCTTCAGGAAGCATGGGCTCCATAATCAAAATATCCTCCTCATTAACTTGCGCATAGATATTAAACACAAGTTCTCCCGTCGCTGGCTCAACAAAATTAATATTAACATCAAGATTCCCCCCATACTTCCCAGCAACAGATCTAATCTTTTTCATAAAACCCTTATCTTGTTTTATTCTCTCTCTTTCTTCTACTGTCAAACCCTCCTCGTTATTCCTCTCCGCTTTCTCCTCAGGAGGACCAGGAAACTCGTGCTCCTTCATCGCTTTTTGCATCTCATACTTAATAAACTCCTTAGGTGGAAAAATCCAGACTTTCATATAAGGAGAAATAATCGTAACCTTTCCCTCAATCCCAGGAATCTTAACTTCTCTAACTTCTTCCCAATACTCTAAACTTCCATAATCACTATCATAACTTAAATTAATCAAATTATAATCCATTATATCGCCAACGTCGTCGAGATCAACACATTGCATTCTATTTGCCATTTCTCTCTGATTATCTACATTCCTCCAATAAAGCTCAAAAATTCCAGACATATGTTGCTCCCAATTCTCTGCAGAATTAACAAGGTATTTCTCAAAAAACCATACGGCAAATTCCTGGTTAAAACCTTCCTCAATCTCTTCCCTCTGCCTCTTCAAATTATCCAAATCCCATTTACACCAATCAGCGTCCCCACCAGAATAGTACTTTTGTTTCATTGGCTGAATTTTATCAAAAGGCTCACCCCATCCATTAAAATGAACAAATCCTTCAGTTTTTTGTTGAGCAGTTCTACACTGTCCACCGACCATAAACACACCTTTCTCTTCCTTACGAAAATGATTCTCTTCAAAATAACTTTCAAACTCTTCCAAACCCTCTCCAATACAAACATTAACACATTCTTCCGAACACCTTCCAATATCATACCTTTCACCGTCTAACTTCTCTTCACACTTTTTCTTACACTCATCAGGACAATCCTTTTCTCTCTGCCGTCTTTCCTTTTCCCACTCACTATCTTCATATCCTCCATCATCTCTCCAATCATCCTCGTTCCAATTCTCTTCAAAATCCCCATGGTCTTCTTTTCCCTCGCCACATTCTACATTATAACCACTTACACAACCTTGATCATCATATATCTTCTCATGCCAACAATTTTCTTCTGTTTCGGGAGGAGAACCAGCATCAGGACAAGTTTCATCGTCCACAAAATTATCATCAGGTGTACCCTCTTCATCATTCACAGTTCCCTCACCAGAACTCTCCTCGATAACTCCCGCATCTTCTTCAACAGTTTCTTCAACGACAACTTCAGGTTCACTCTCTTCTACAACATCTTCCACCCCTTCAGCAACAACAGCTCCAGTAATCCTCCTAACTATTGTCCCAAAAAAATTAAAAATAACATTTCCAGTTATCTCTGAAGATTCCTCCTCACTAGATTCTTCAACTACATCCTCCTCGACAATTTCTTCAACTTCAGGTTCTTCAGCCTCTTCTTCAATAATTTCTACAGCCCCTTCCTCAACATCTTCCTCAACATCTTCCTCAACATCTTCCTCAACATCTTCCTCAACATCTTCCTCAACATCTTCCCCAACATCTTCCTCAACAACTTTAGGAAGTGTAACACATTTACCGTTGCTGCAAACATCATCATTCCCACCACAATCTTCTCTTACCTCACACTCAACCCCAGTTTCCTCTTCACATACCCATTCACAACTACAGTCAGGAACAAGACCAGAGTATTTCCAACTGCCAGAACAATCCACATATATCGTTGACGCAAAATCCTGCTCACAATACTGCCTACAGTCTCCTTCAACCGAATCAGGGCATTCAACATTAAGACTCACCCATAATCCATCCGCACATATACTTGTCACCAACTCATCCCCAGAAGAACATTGTTCTATACTCTTCTCTCCATCGACACATACAGCATCGATACATTCTTTTAATTCTGTTACCTGGCATCCACCATCGATACACTCAGCAACACCACACCTTGGCTGAGAACAATCATCACTAACTTCACAAGTCTCCGTTTCATCAATACAAATCGGAGGTAAAGGACAACCATTTACACCTTCTCCACTAAATATTACCTTACCGTCACATTCAATTGCATTATATATAGGACAAATAGCACAATCCTCAGAACAGTTTTCTCTTTCCCCATCTTCACAAATATTATTACCACAAACAGCCTCTTGATCTCCATCAGTATCTTCCTTCAACTGACAAACACTAGAAATACAATATAAATTTATTTTCTCTGTTTCCGTACCATTACCCTCGATAACTTCAGTCACCCCGCAAACTTTACCTGCACACTGATCATCTGCACAATCTGAAAAACCATTCCCATTATCATCCTCAAAATTATCACAGATCTCCTGACCTTTATCAACAAATAGTTCTATAAGCCTTTTTTCAAAACCAACCTCCTCAAAATAAAATTCTTTCTTATCATAACTTTCAAACAAACTCAAATAAAAATCTTTTCTCTCTTGGTAATTCTTCTCTCTTAATTCCTGTTCTATTTCTCTTTCTAATTTTTCAAGCACCCTCCAATCATCTCGCGTTTGATCCTCTCTAGTTTCCAAAGCTCTTCTCTTAGGTTCTAATGTTTCCTGAACTTCTTCCCAGATATTATTTGATCTTTCATTCCAGGCATCGTTTAACATCCACAACATACTTTTATAAGACATTGCACGACTATAATCACCTTCCTCTAAAGATTTTTTAATATCATTAACCACGTTCCTAAGTTCATTCTTAAATCCCTCAAAATCCATATCCTTATATTTACTTTTAGAGCCAGAATCTCGAACATCTTCAGGCATTTTGAATCTTCCTCGACTATCCAACCACATATCAAGATTGATCCATTTCCATTCACACTCATCACAAATCTCAAGCCTCATCATAGCCTGAACTTCATCGTCATCGTAAAAATCAATTTCCTGAACAAGTATTTTTTGCTTTTCTCTTTGATTTTCTGAACCAAAAATAGACTTCATAATATCCTCACACTTCCCCTGATTCCCCCTAAAATAATTTTCAAAAGCTTTTTCTGCATTAACACTTTCTTTCGCAAGAGCTTCACCATTTTCTTCCGAAGGATCTAAATTAAATGCATTTGCTAAAATTTTAATATCATCTATTTTACCTTCAATATCTATCTGCTCTTCGGGTTTTTGAAACTCTGTCTGAAAATGTAACCTATAAACTAACAGTTTTTCATCATTTTTTTTAAATATCGAAGGAAACGCACTTAACCTAATTTGAATTTTCTTCCCGTCGAAGACAATCTTCTTCCAAATAGGAACCTCCTCGTCCAACTTCATCTCATTCCCCTCGTTCTCAACCCAAACCCATCTTGTTTCTTCGTTAGGTTTTCCTAAAGCCTGCTCTATTTGAGTTTGTTTTAAAATACCACCCTCATGTTTTCCAACAGCACCCAACTCTTCATTCAAACTTTCCCTCACAGAACTCAAATAAACCATTAACTGAACATAATTAATATTTCCAATCTCATACTCTTCAGCATAATATGTAACTTTTTGCAGTTCATCTTCGACAGAACCAGCTAAAACACTAGGTAGAAAAAATAAAGACAATATAAAAAATATCATCACACTTTTTTTCATAATATCTAATAGTTTCAATACTATTAAAAGTTTTTGGAAAATAATTTATCTAATAATTGTCGCATCCCGCTCAGCACCGACGGAAACCATCGCAACATTTCCGCCAGTAAACTTCTCTAAATCTCCAATAGACTCTCTCAAAGATTTAGGTAGGTCATTAAAATTCCGAACATCCCCAATATTTCCATATCCCTCATACACTTTATTCTGAGGTTTAACGGACCTAAGAAAATCTTCATCAGTTCTAAATTCGCTAGTAGGCCCATTTGGAGTATCATACCCATAACAAACCTCAAAATCACCCTTATCTGAGTAACAATCTGCCTTCGTTAAAATCATCAAAGGACCATTTATACCGACGGCATATTTTAGAGCAACCGCATCAGTCCATCCAATCCTTCTAGGCCTACCAGTAGTCGCACCATATTCTCCAGCAGCAAGTCTCATTCCAACTCCTCGAACAAACGAATCCTCGGACTTAATCATTTTTAAAATTCTAGGATGAAAAGAATCATACTTTATCCACTCACCAGGCCCCATAAAATTAATACCATTAGCCTCCAGTTCTTTTTGCAACTCATGTCCAGACTCTCCACAATATTTTTCAGATTTAATTCCTCCCAACTCAGTAGGAAATGGACCTCCCCCAACACGAGTCATAAAAGGAAACTTAACTATTCCAAGAGGCAGATCTATACGCCGAGAAGAAATACCAACACCGTTAGCAGTTCCATTAATAGAACAATCCGATGGAGTAACATAAGGATAAGTCCCATGCTCAACACTAATCAAAAAGCCTTGTGCCCCCTCTAATAAAACCTTTTTTCCCTCCCTTAAAAAGTTCTGCATCTCTGCATCTGTATTTCGAACAAAATGAGAAAGCCTCGAAGCAAAAGGACGACTTTCTTCAACTATCTTTTCAATATCTATCTTTTGATTTGGATAAAAATCCTTAACCTTACTAATTTTAGAAGCAAGAATATCTTTATCCAAAAATTCAAACATACGGATACCTCTTCGACTAATTTTATCAGAATAACATGGGCCAATCCCTCTACCTGTAGATCCTACACCTCCATTGCTCTGAGATTCATATCTCGCCTTGTCCTGTTTAATATGATAATCAAGAATAACATGTGCATCCCTACTTACCATTAGATTATTAATAGTCTTTCCTGTATCAAGAATTTCATCCATTTCCTGTGACAAGACTTTTGGATCAATTACCATTCCTTTCCCAAGAATATTAGATTTACCATCGCTGTCATAAACAATTCCTGCAGGAAGAAGATGAAAAACTCTCTTCTCTCCATTAACAACAACAGTGTGCCCTGCATTATTCCCTCCAGTACCTCTAGCGATCACATCAGCCCATTCAGAGAAATAATCAGAAAACTTTCCTTTCCCCGTATCTCCCCATTGATTACAGACAATAGAAGCAACTTGAACACCATCTAACAAATTATCAATACCCATTTTATCCTCCTAAACTAGACTCTTTAGTTATTGCTATATCATGAGGTCTTCCTTCTATCTGACCCGCACCAGTAATTCTTATAAAATTCCCACGAACCTTTAACTCATCTATATCTTTCGCACCAACATAACCCATTCCAGACTGCAAACCTCCAGAATATTTATCCAAAATATTTTCGACAGATCCTTTAAACGGAACTCTTCCCTCAACGCCTTCGGGGACAAGCTTACCCACTGTTTGAGAATATCTCTCCCGAGATCCTGATTGGTCTTTCATAGCTCCAATAGATCCCATCCCCCTATAAATTTTGAATCTCTGACCACCTTGGGTAACAATCTCTCCAGGAGACTCAATAGTTCCTGCAAAAACACTTCCCATCATAACAGCGTCGGCACCAGCAGCGATAGCCTTCACAACATCCCCAGAATTTCTAATTCCGCCATCAGCAATAATATATTTTCCACATTCTTTAGCAGCCCTAGCCGCGGCATAGATTGCACTTATCTGAGGAACGCCCACACCCGCCACAACACGAGTGGTACAAATTGATCCTGGACCAATCCCAACCTTTACAGCATCGGCACCAGCTTCGAATAATTCCTTCGCCCCCTCATAAGTTGCAACATTCCCTGCAACAAGACTAAAATTTCCAGAATTACCAAATTTCCTCCTGATCTCCTTAACAGTCTCAATAACATTCATCGAATGTCCATGAGCAGTTCCGACAAGTAGAACATCACACCCTTTCTCTATCAACCTACCCACACGCTCCATATCATTAACTCCAACATTTGCACCAACTCTCAATTGACCATTATTATCCAAATTGTATCCCTCAACATCTCCTTCAACTATACTTTGAACATCCTTAAAACAATAAAGCCCTCCAAGAGTTCCATTAGGATTCACCAAAACTAACTTTGGAACCTTATTCTCCTTCATGATATAATAAGATTCCTTAGCCGAAACACTGGATTTAGTAGTTACGGGATCCTTAACCATAAAACTACCTACACTATCTTTTTTCCCAGCCAAAGCAGTCCTATCTCCAGTCACGAGTCCAACTACTATACCCTGAGAATCAATAGCGATTAATGAAGAGAACCTATTATGATACTTAGACAAAATATTTTCGACGTCTTCCTTAGTTTGATCAACTCTGACTGTAATAGGAAATTTAATTTTTGTATTAAAAGTATACTTAACCTCATCCACAGCCCTAGCCTGAGAATCAATATCTGATTTCCAAAGGAATCCTAAACCTCCATTCATTGCCATTGCTCTTGCCATATCTGACCCTGTAACAGTATCCATATCCGAACTAATTAATGGAATCCTCATTTTAAAATTCTCAGAAATCTGTGTTCTCACGTCAACATTTACAGGAACGACATCACTTAAACGAGGAACTAACAAAACATCATCAAACGTTAGACCTAACCCTTTCTTTTCCGCATCTTGTAAAATATCAATCATCATTTTTCTTTTCCCTCAATTCCTTTCAAGCTAACAATTTTGATTCTTATCAGGCTTAATCAAGGCGGACGGTTCTGTAGCGTACAAACGTACGCAAGGGTTCGTCCAACACAGAGTAAGTCGTTAAGAATTAAAATTAAATTTCAATATCTTTTAATCCGTCCTTCTCTATCATAAATACAGTTTCATTATCTGGCAAATCAGGACTATCAATCAACTTAGCAATTCTAGAATCCTTCTTTCCTCGTCGAAGATACATCCTATAAGTACAAGCATGCCCAACAATATT
>JAGLLG010000015.1 GCA_023140635.1 Candidatus Pacearchaeota archaeon
GAGACTACCTTTTCTTCATAATAATATTCGGAACAATCTTTTCACTAGTCTATGTTGTAGGTGGATACTACAAATCCGCAGATTTAGCAATAGCTTCTGTAGGCGCAAAAAAAGCAACTACATCAGAATACAGACAATACAACAACATCGTTGAAGGACTCTGCCTTGCCTCAGGACTTCCGAAACCAAAACTCTACATAATGCAAAACTCCCAAATCAATGCATTCGCCTCAGGACGAGACCCCCAACACGCCGTAATCTGCGTAACAACAGGTGCCTTAGAAAAACTAACGAAACAAGAACTCGAAGGCGTCCTCTCGCACGAACTCTCGCACATCGCAAACTACGACATCAGATTCATGACGCTAACCGCAGTCCTCGTCGGAATGATAGCAATAATCTCCCAAATGTTCCTAAGAAATTTATTCTGGAGTTCAATGATGGGGGGAAGAAGCAACCGAAATAATAACAACGCAATCTTCATGATTATAGGAATCGCACTCGCAATCTTGGCACCCATAATCGTCGCGTTGGTTCAATTAGCTATTTCAAGAAAACGAGAATACGCCGCAGATTCTTCTGCTGTTAAATTTATGCGAACACCGACAGGATTAATCGGAGCATTAAAGAAAATTCAATCCAACACCCCTATGAAAGTTTCAGGAGCAGTAGCCCCTTTATTTTTGGCAAAACCGACGAAAGAAAGGGAGTGGTTTATGACGCATCCTCCTTTGGGGAAGAGGATTTCGAGATTGGAGAGGATGTGAGTTTAACACAACAATATTCTAACTTCCTCTAAAAAACTTATTATAAGATAATAAAAAATTCCATTTAATAAAAGTTTATATCTAATTCAGAATTCGGGTTAAAAAACAGAAACCAAAAGATTTATTCTTCTGGTGAAGAGAATATTCCAATTATATATTTCTTTTGTATTGCAGATGCTTCAAATTTTCTTATTGGTACTGGAGCTACTCCAAACTGTTCATATCTCCCCTCAAGATGGTACCTAATTGAATCCAGTTTTAAGAAATTAGTATTTTCTGGTTGTATAGCTGATACAACCGCAATAACTTCTAATGAAGTAGGGGCAGCAGTCCTATCTATCGAAAGCTCTGTAGCATACTGACCATTTAATAAAAGATCTACCTTCTTACCATAAAAATCCTTTAATACACTATCATCCATTATAAACTAAAAACTAAAAAATACTTTATAAATCTTTTGGTTAATTTACCACTTTAAAGTTAATATAACTGTTCAACAACATACCCTACTTTTTCCCCAACTTCACAAAATTATAAGCCGTCCTCGTAGCTAAAACCCCATCCGCAGCGGCAGTTATTGTCTGCTTAAACGGATTATTCGTCCCATCTCCAGCTGCGAACAAACCTTCAACAGAAGTTCTGCCTTCCTTATCAACTTTAATATAACCATTCTCTAATTCAACTCCAAGCCCATCAAAAATTACAGTTAATGGCACAGAACCAACTTCAATAAAAACTCCATCTACATCAACCAGCTTAGCCCCATCCAAGGACTCCAACTTTAAACCATTAACATTCTTATCACCTACAATCTCAAGAGGTTTAGAATTATAGATAATCTCAATATTTTTCATAGCCTCGATCTTTTCCAAATTTATCGGTTCACACCTCATCTTCTCTTTCCGATAACTGATATAAACTTTCTCACAAATACTCGCAAGATAAATCGCGGCCTTAGCTGCTGAATCAGAACCTCCAATAACAGCCACAATTTTACCTCTAAAAAAATTCCCATCACAAGTTGCACAATATGAAACTCCTTTTCCTAAAAATTTACCTTCTCCAGGAATGCCTAACTTCCTACGCTCCGACCCAAGACCACTTATAACAGAACTACCAACAAATTTCTTATCACCTACACTAACACAGAATCCCTCCTCGACTTTCTCCAACTTATCGATACTTCCAATCTCAAAAACAGCCCCGAATGTCTTCACTTGCTCCTCAAACTTCTTCATTAAATCAATCCCCGAACCTGTAAATCCTGGATAATTCTCAAACTCTCCAGCAAGATTCGTAGTCCCACCAATCTCCTTCCCAATAATCAAAGTTTTCATACCATAACGCCCAGCATAAATTGCAGCAGACATTCCAGCAGGACCAGCCCCCAAGATCAACAAATCGTAAATTTCTACCATAATAACTTTTAACACTAGACCTTTTTATATCTTTCAGAATGAACTAAAATAGTTTCTTTTGGTTCCAGGGAGCTTTTCTTTTCTAAAGAAAAGGAGCCTTTTTTATATCTTTCAGAAAAAACTAAATCACCAACCAACAACATTTAAATAACTCAGTTCCCAATCCAATATATGGGCCCAAAAAAGAAGTTAGAACTGATAAAAAGGAACACCGCAGAGGTTTTAAGAGAAGAAAAATTAAAATCCTCTTTTGGAAAAAAACAACCAATAGTTTATTGTGGATACGAACCTTCTGGAGATTTGCACATAGGCCACTATGTAACTATTCTAAAACTAAAAGATTTCGAGGACGCTGGATTCAAAGTTAAAATATTACTGGCAGATTGGCACGCCTTATTAAACAAAAAAGGTGACTGGATTTTCATCAATGAACAAGTAGAAAATTGGAAAAAAGCTTTCAAGAAAATTGGACTAAAGAACCCTGAAGTAATTGTCGGAACCAGCTTTCAAAAAAAGCCAGAGTATATCGAAGATGTTTTCTCACTTGCCGCAAACTCGACCCTAAATCGAGGAATAAGATCAATGCAAAGTGTAGCTAGAGATATAGACCATGCAAAAGTATCTCAAATTATTTACCCTTTTATGCAAGTAGCTGACATGAAAGCATTAAATGTAGACGCCGTCGTTTCCGGAACTGAACAGCGAAAGATTCACATGATTGCCGTCGAAAGTCTAAAAGACATAAACTATGAAGTCCCCTCATTCGTCCACACTTCATTAATCCCTTCACTCAAGGGTGCCAACGCTGGAAAGATGTCTTCTTCAGACAAGGGAAGCCTAATCTCTATCAAAGATAGTTCCGAAGAAATAAAGAAGAAAATTTCTAAAGCTTATTGTCCTGAAGGAAAGGAAAACCCTGTTTTAGATATAACAAAAATTTTAATCTTCCCAGTATTTGAAAAATTGGAAATCTCTCGTCCTGAAAAATTCGGAGGGGATATAATTTACAATTCTTATAAAGATTTAGAAAAAGACTTCTTAGATAAAAAACTTCATCCGATGGATTTGAAGAAAGTTATCGGAGAAAAATTATCTGAAATGTTTGAAAAGATTAGATAATCTTCCGTCAACAAAACTTTTATTCTCATAAAATAACTAATCTAAATCTCTTAATCTATATTCTAATTGCTCTTTAGTTTCTGGATTCAAATGCAATACTCGATGAACTAAACCCTCATAACATTTTATTGCAGCCTCAGCAACCCTGCTATCTGGATAATTATAACCAACTATCTCCAACCCCTGAAGCAGATGACTCAAATAATGGACATTGCAAAATTCAATATCTCTTTTAAGTTCCTCAATAGAAGGCAAACCCTCATCTTTCATATAAGAACTTGAAGCATCAGCATCATTTTGAGTTATCCTCCTCATCCACTTATTTATCCTTTTAAAATTGGGAGAATAAGAATTGTCAGGTCCTCTTAATGAAGATAAAACAGCACTTTGTTGTTTCCAAGATAATTCACACATCCAATCTAGTAATACTTTTCCCTTGCTCATTTTGATTTTCGAATATTTCGTACTAACCAATCAAATTTTGTTAATTCAGAAGATTTTCCACTGTAACCTCTTGGGAGACCCCGCAACATCCCACCAACTAATTTAATCAATTCACCGTCTACTTTCCTTATCGAAGAAAACCCATTTATCTGCCCATAATATTCGGCTTCTAACTGACACAGCTGATTTGGATTTTTTTCAATACTACAAATATTTGTAGCAACTACAAAAATTCTTCCAGATGTCGGATTAAAAACAAAGGCTTCTTTACTTTGTTTCAAAAAAGAACCTATGTACTCTAAAGGATAATCGCGTTGTCTTCCAATTTCTGAAATATATTTATTGACTTCAATCGCAGATAGATTTTCTAAATTTTTTTCATCTCTTTTTAATACTATAATATTTCCTTTTCTAATTCGTTGCGTTTCCCCTTTTACCTTTATCTTTACTCTACCTTCTCTTTCTATCTTAGTAAATGCGTGTCTTAAATTTCCATTTCGTCCATTTACAAAAGCATAACAACTATGGTTTGCCTTAGAACTTTCTAAAATTCTATCTCTCGAATATGGCTCTGGAAATTTTAAATATTCTCCAAGTGTCAAGATAACCCTATCTTTAGACCTTCCTATAAACCATTTTGAATATGATACATCTATTTTTGATTCTAACTCCGTATTTTCTAAACCCTCCCGGTTATATCCAACATCATTACAAAGACACGAAACAAGACTATCTTTTTCTGACATTTCCTCTTTTGTCAATTCTTTAGGTTCTCTTGAGTAAGTATCGCCATATCCCATAAATTTTAAAATTAAAAGCCAATATTTAAATAATTCCTCGAATTACATTGAGCAGATGAAATACACTGGAAGTTTGGTAAAAAAGGAAAGAGAACAAATATTCAAACTATTCTTAAAAAGTTTTAAGTTAAAATTTAATGAAATAGAAAAAGAAACTGGAATTCGTTCTAACATGGTTTCATATCATCTTGAAATAATGCAAAAAGAGGGTCTGCTTGAAAAAAGAAAGGGATACTATCTGCTGACAAAAAATGCAGAAAGATACATGCCTATTTTTTCAAATTTAATCGGAAAAGAATTAAGTGCTTTGCCAGTTATTTTAATTGCATTGATAAACAAAAATAAGATTCTTCTGATGAAAAGAATTCGAAGACCCTACAAAAATTATTGGTCCCTTATTGGCGGAAAGATGTTGCTAGAAGAAGATTTTGAAACTGCAAGTTTAAGGCTGGTTAAAGAAAAAACAAACTTAGACTGCGAATATGCTAGTCTTAACTCGGTGTTACATGAAAGAGTTCAGGAAAATAAAATAGTAAAACATAGCTTTATTCTTTTCTT
>JAGLLG010000016.1 GCA_023140635.1 Candidatus Pacearchaeota archaeon
AAATTTTTAATCTGTGTCCCAATAGAAACACCACCATAAACAGCTAAATACTTTAAATTAAAAAATTTCCCATAAGTTTCAAAACTTTCACTAATCTGAGCAGCCAATTCTCGAGTAGGTGCCAAAATCAAAGCCTTTGGTGTTGTTGCTTTATTTATCCCATATCTCTCAAATAATTTCTGTAAAATAGGAATAGCAAAAGCCGCAGTCTTCCCAGTACCGGTCTGCGCAATTCCGATTACATCTTTTCCTTCCAACAATAAAGGAATAGCCTTAATCTGAATTGGACTCGGAGTAGTATAACCTTTCTCGTCAAGAGCCTGCAAAATAGGCGCAATGATGTTTAATTCTTTAAAGCTCATAATAAAAAATCGAAAAGTGCGTATATAAGGCTATGGGTAGATTACTACCCTAGAGTAACAATGATTAAGAAGAAATTAAATCACTGGTTGGAACAAAACCTATTCACCAATACTTAAAAAGTCCAACAGCGTCAATAAATCAAGAAAATAAAAACATTCAATATTAAAAAACGAGTCTTACGAAGATACCACAAAGGTCGAGAATAGGGGAGGGATGATACCTTCTTGGCATATTCAAAATAGTATGATACTATCGTAGAGAAAAAAATAAAAAAATAGTTTAGTTTATAGCTATTGGCAATCCAAATCCTGTTGCACTGTCATCTCCCCCTACATACAAATCATATAGTCTTGCTAACTCTTGTAACTTTGTTCTCGTTGTACCTGCATCAGTCTCCCACAACTTCGCCGCCAATCCTGCTACATGCGGAGTCGCCATAGATGTTCCAGAAATTGTATCATAACAACCATCGTTCCATGTGGACTCTATCGATACTCCAGGGGCTCCGAATTCAACCTCTCTCTCCTCGACAATATAATCCCCATCATTAATTCCTCTTGAACTCCATCTTGGAACTTTTTCTTTTGAATCAATTGCTCCAACAGCCAGAACATTTACATTTGCTCCAGGATAATCAATACTTCCTGTTCTTGGACCATCATTTCCTGCTGCTGCAATAACTAAAACACCTTCGCTTACTGCATAATCAATTGCCTCTTTGATTAAAGAACTTTGTCTATCTCCACCTAAACTCATTGAAATTATGCTTGCTCCATTATCTGCCGCGTATTCAATTCCTTTTGCAATGTCATCTGTCCAACCTGAACCTGCACTATCTAGCACTTTAATTGCCATTAAACTCACATCTGGTGCTACTCCAATTATTTTGCCATTAGCCGCAATTGTCCCTGCTACATGTGTTCCATGCCCATTATCATCCTCGCAAGTTGTATGTCCAATTCCTACACAGTGTGCATCTATTATATTACCAACTAAATCTGGATGGTCGGTATCAATTCCAGTATCAAGAACTGCCACTATTACATCTGTTTCACTTTCTCCTCCATTAACTTTTGTTATTCCCCAGGGCATTTGTGTGCTTGGGGTACAAGGTTCTGGCTCTGGAGGTGGTTCTGGCGTTGTTCCTTCAACACATTTACAATTATCGCATACAAAACCTATTGGACATCCTAATCCTGGTTCGCCACATTTCTCTCCACCTTCGATTATACCATTGCCACAAACTGGCTTTACCGTAATAGAATATATTTCAACCTCCTCAACGTCCACACCGAATTTTTCCAATACTTTTAATTGTCCTGGACTTAAATCCGTTGTAAATCCACTATCAAAACTATGTCGAACACCATACATCATTTTAAGCACACCATTATTAGATTTTACTAAATATCTCTGGTTTTCATAGTCACTCCCGGCGAAAACAACACCCATACTCAATAGGAGTACCGCGAAGACCACACCAATCATCTTAATTTTCTTCATATTTATATACCTCCTTTCAACAATATAATTTTCATTTCTTTTCCCATATAAATATATGTACCAATAGGAATACCATAATTTATAGAACTATCGCTTTTATAGTCCTACCTTAAGGTAATAAAGAAACTATTTTCGCTTCCTTCTCTCAATAAAAAGCAAAATCACCAAACCAAAAACAGCTAGAATAAATGTAATAGCAACATAAGACTTATCCGAGGGTATAAAGGCATTATCCATTTTTTCAGGAGCTATTGGTCCTCCTAATAATCCTGTTATCTGCTGACTTTCACTCATGGCTCCGATAGCATTCCCAGTTCCAATACTCGTTAATTTAACATTACTTTTTGTAAAAGTATTTGTTCCATCAGTGATTTCAATGTTATAATCTCCTTCAGGAGCAATCAGCACCCATACATTTTGTCCACCAACAGGAATATTTTGCACATAAGATTCTGTTTCATCGCCTATTTTAATTTGAACGGTTCTCGTATATCTAACATTCCCCTTATTCTTAATTACTAATTTATCACCATCTAAAGAAAATTCTACTTCCAAATTTTCCTCAACGATAAATGATCGTTTTACTTCTTTATCTTCGTAGTTTGCTTTAACATACCAACCCAGACTTGAAAAATTTTCAGAAACCTGGAGACTATTTTCTTCATTAGATTTAACATTTAAGTTTATTTCTGAGATCCCCAATTCATCTGAAAAAATAACCTCAACATCTCTTTCGATTAGGTTGCCATCTTTCAATAAAAGGACCTTATAACTGATTTCTTCCTCCACAGAGTAGGATTCTTCTAGTCCTGAGATATCAATTGAATATTCTGCAGAAACAAAAGCGACGGACGTGACTAGGAGGATACAAACTATAAAGAGAACCCTCCTTATTTCCATGAGGGAATAAAAACTAAATCATATTTAAACTTTTGCAATGAATTTAGTAAAAAAATTTAAATAGCTCGTTAATTGTTTAATCGTATGGAAAAGAGAGAAATTATGACAAAAATAGTGATTTTAATTTTTGTAAGTTTTATGTTCACTTTTTTATTTTATTTCTCTGGAATTTTAGGTAATGGGGGTATCACCGGCTTCGCTGTTTTTGAATCAGGAAACCAATCAGTTTTTGACGAGGGAAATTATACCAATACAGAATATAATGGAAGTGCAGTTATCTTAATTGGAGAAAATTTGAGTGGAACTTATGTTTCAAAAGTTTTTGATGCCAGTAGCGAAGCGAACTGGAATAATATTTCGTGGGAAAGCCAAATAAGAGAAAGTTTAGATTCTTACCTCTACTCTGCAATGCATCCCGACACCAATATTACAGAGGTTTTCAGTTTAGATGAAAATTATTATTTAGCAGATATGAAAGATTCTAGTAAGAACTTTTATCTTAATTTTTCAGAAGATTTGATTGATGGAACTATATTAAAGTTGTATGCTAAAGAAGAGTCTGGAGTTACGATTGGAATCTATGCGCAATCAGATTCTAATGGGGACAATCCTTTAGGAACATTAATTGTTAATTCTACAACTGGAGATTGGTATAACATAACTCTTGATATAACAACATCAACAAATGCAATCTGGATTGGAGAAGGCAATGGAAGTGGGACTGATCCAAAAGAAGAATTTGATTATATCTACGCAGAACTTCCTGGAACAAATTTAACTTTAAGCGTTAGAACTTGTAATAATTCTGGTTGTCTGGGTGAAACTTGGAGTGATATTACTTACTCCTCTCCTCAAAACTTATCGTTAAGCAACAACCAATATTTTCAATACAAATTTGAATTTGAAACAGATGATTTATCTTATAGCCCAAATCTCCAAAGTGTTAACGTTGACTATACTGTTTTAAATTCAGCACCGACAATTTTAATTGTTGAACCGCAGAATCAATTATATCTTTCAAACGAATCTCTTGCCTTAAATTTTATTGCTTCGGACAGCGACGACAATATAGATTCTTGCTGGTATAATTTAAACAACGGAACTAATATCAGTTTAACAAATTGCCAGAATACTACATTTAATGTTCCAACAGATGGAGATTATCTTTTAACAATTTATGTAAATGATAGTGAGGGATTAGAAGCGGATAATAATGTTAATTTCAATGTAGACTCTACGGGTGTAAGTGTTTCTATCTCAGAACCAACAGGAACAAAATCCTCAAGGACAACAATCCCAATTACATATTCGACAATAGGAAACAATCTAACTTGCTGGTATAATATTAAAACTTCTATCGGGGGAGAGGTGATCTCTAATACTACTCTTTCAAATTGTTCAAACTCCGTCTTTGATGTTTCAATCGACGGAAATTATATTTTCAACTTATATATCAATAACACTCTTGGCTCTTCTGACTTCAAGAGTTCAAGTTTCAGCATCGACACATCAACAACCCCTACAAGCCCTCCAGCTTCTCCAAGTGGTGGTGGAGGTGGAGGAGGTTCTTCTTCTTCGAATGTAATGAACTTAGAGTTAACCCCTATTGAAGTGATTATGTACTCTGGTGAAGAAAAATCATTAGAGCTGGTAGTTAAAAATAAAGGAGTAAGATCGGTAAATAAGTGTAAATTAAAAACTTCAGAAGAACACCGATCATTGATATCTTCAACAGATATTAAGAACATCGCATCCGGAGAAATTGTAGAATTTGCGTTTACATTAACCCTTGCTGATGCAACACAACCCGAATTATTTTTAGAATGTTTAGAAGGTAACGAATCTGTTCAGTTAGAAATAATTTTAATTAATCCTAGTTTAAATATGGAGTTTTCTGAAATTAGATTGACAGAGAGCAATGAAATATTTATTAAATACTTGATAGAGTCTGAATCCGATCTAGTTTCAAATCTGATTTTTTCAGTTTATTCAAATAAAGAGAAAATAGCTGAACAGATACAAGAAGTTAAACTGACAAGGAACGAGAAAACTGAGGAAGAAGTCCTAATTGAATTTAGTGATATACCTTCAGGATTGTTAAAAATATCAGTTATAAACGAGGGAGAAGATAAGCCGTTAGTTGAGAGTTCTATTGTGTATGATTCCAATATGATCTCAGGTTTTGCAACTGCGAATTTTGAGGGGGACGATCGATCTTATATCGCAATAATCATAGGAGTTTTCGCAATTTTTGTAATAATCATTATAAGAAAGATAATTAAGAATCAACGAAAAAAGAAATAGCATTATTACATACAGATTTTCTTCTCCGAAGGATTTGATATTAATAACACGCAGAAATTTTAAAATGGAAAATTATTTATACTAGCTTCACCTTAATTAAATATGGCATATACAGATAATCCTATTGAAATTCACGATGAATTAAAAGAGGATATAGATCTAAAAGGATCTGAGGTTGCTGTTATTCATGGGATTGTAGGTGGAGATGTTTCTGTCACAGGAAGTTCTACTTTGATCTTGCATGGAATTATCAGAGGAAACGTGACTGTGGGAGGACAGGGAACCTTTTTTATTCATGGGATTGTTTATGGGGATGTCACAAATAACGGCGGAATTATAAGGCATTATGGAATGATTAAAGGTAAACTAAACAAAATCTCGGGAGAAACAATTGTTAACCCAAAAGCGATCGTTTGTGAGAACGAATACTAATCCAAAAACTTTAAAAACTAATTTTCCGCAATCATTTTATCAGGCTCTCGGTTTCGGCCGGGAGTTCGATCCCTTAAATAATTTATAGATTAAGATTAACAAAATTCTCTAAAAACGTTGTAGCATAAACTCCGCTTGGAAGAATAAATTTTAAAATTATCTTCTTAGAACTAGAAAATTTTTCGTCGTCAGCTACTTCAACTTCCAAATCTTTGACCTCAGTTACAGCTTTTCGAAATGAACCTTTAATTCGAAAGTATGGAATCTCTTGAATATCAAAATCTTCTAATTTCAAGTCATGGTCTGCAAGAACTTGTTGTTCTATTTCTCCGAGACGCCCATTAAAGAATCTTGTTTTATATCCCATAAGTAAGCAACTTTTTTGACCTTCCTTTGTAAAATCCATACCTTCTTCCAGTGCTTGCCCTAAAATATCATTGAAAATTTTGCTTTGAACAGCGTGGAGAAACATCAAGATATTTTTCCGTTCAGCTCTTTTAATTGCTCCGAGAAAATCGTCAGGATTTTTTGCTAGATAAAATAATATTTGTTTTTCAAGTCTGAGATAATTCGGAAAATATTCTACTGCAGTCGCAAAATCCTTTTCTTGTTTCAACTTTTCCCTTGCAAACTTCACCTCAGGCTGCTCGTCTCCAATATCAGTTAAAATTGCCCAGATAGCTTCCTTAAATTTTCTTTTGAAAATTAATTTTCCTATTTTTACATTATTACCTCTTAACGAACCGAATCGCTGTGCTCCGAAATAATTCGGGAACCAGTCCGTTTTACGGATTGATGAAGATATTTTTATCGCATCTTTTTTGTCTATATCTCTTAAAGTTATTTTGAAATGGTTTGCTTCAAGATAACCCATTTTGATTTTTCGTTTGTTCCATTTGAAATTTTTCAAGGTAATTTTAGGATGATGAAATGCCTTAATCTTTTCAATATCTGGCTGGAAGATCGAAATTCTTTGAGAAGTCCACGCCTTCTTATCCTTTGTCCCACCATATCCGATTGCTCCAACACCCTTACCAATTTGGAGTGCCACCTCTTTAATTGCTTGAAAATGGTCAATGTTCTGTTTTTCCATCTCACACCAAAGAAACTCTCGAGAACCATTCATATCTAAACCAGCCAAATCTGGATTTAAATTTGGAGCAAATATATCCGAAACCTTACAAACCCATTTATCTCCTATTTCCTCGACGATAAAATCCTCAACTTGATCTTTTATCTTTGCTTGAATAGATGCTTTTTCCATGTGTTTAAGAAAAAATTAGAGTATAAAAACTAGTTGCCCTTAATCTGATCACTCATAAAGAAAACCTGGTTTGATTCTACTTCATGGATTTGGTCGTTCTCTTCAAATACTACTAACGCTCCAGGAAGCGCAAATTTACCGATTACACCGACCTTTGAATAGACTATATAAGTGAATATTCTTTCTTCTCCAGCGTTCAAATCCCCAAGATTCCAACTGATTCTTCTACTCTCTGTATCAATCTTGTCCGGTTTAGCCATTCCGAAATTTTTGTAAATTTTTACAATTGCAGGGACCTTATCGATAAGTGTAACATTTTCTACATTCTTCTTCGCCTTTAAACTTAGACTAATTTTTAATGCGAATTCACCATTCTTCGTCTTTACATGTGAAACTGATTTCGTGACTTCTATTTTTGTTTCGCTAAATTGTTTAAATCCTAGAAGTGCCAAAACTGCGAAGAGAATAGTAAAAAACGGAAAGAGGTAATTAGTCTTAGCCTTTACGGTATAAATTTCTGCAGGCTTGAGCTGTTCCTTAATCCAAGTATACTCAATAACTAATCCCTGCCGATCAGTAATTGTAGGTTCGATATTAAAACTTGTAAATAATCTGGAAAAAATATTTCGTTTTAATTTTATTTCAACACCTTCCAACACATTCCCAGAATTAACTTTAGTTATTGTTTCAGTTATAATCAAAAATCCTGATTTATCTTCCATAGACAAAATCCCTTTCTTTTCTCCAAGGTATAAGTTTCCACTTACTTTTCTTGTTCCCTTATTTGTTTGAAATGTAGATTGGATAACATAAACTCCTGCTTTTGTTTTTTTGAGTTTATCTTTATCTACATCGACAGAGATTTCCAACCTCTCTTTAGGACCTATATCAAAACTTCTTTCTATATCAAAGAGGATAGAGGAGAATGTTGCAGTGAGATTTTTAAGATCAACGTTTTCTTTGTTCTGGATATAGAACGTTATTTTATCTGATTCAGGATCTATTGAGTCTGAACTAATTTCTAAAACATCTTCTAAATTTAGCAGATTGATTGTAAACTTTTTGTCTATTTTCTCTACACCACGATAGTTTAATGTATAGGTGAAAGTGTAATAACCTTCGACGTCAAGATTTTCAGTAGCTGTTACCGTAAACGTTTTCTCGATTGTCCCATCAGTAATTGTAAAAGTTTCTGAGGGTTTAATGGAGACATCAGCGAGGGTATAAACGTTATAAATTCCCGATGAAGCATTTGTCACTGTCAATGTTAAATCTATATGATTATCAATATCTCGAACAATTACATCATTGTTATATTGCTCAGAAACATCTAGAGCCGAAACAAATGTTAAGCATAATAACCCTATTAAAACTACTAATAATTTTTTCATATATTGACAGCGCTAATTATTTTATAAACATTATTGTGATTCAAAACTATTGATTAGTTAACGACCACCAATTTGTAGAAATGCTTTCATATCCTTAAGATATTCCTTAGCTTTGTCTTCAAGACTATCCTCATATTCATCAACAGTTGTCCGAATAACATACTTTTCATAAATACCTCGTAAGAATTTCCAGATTGGTTTGTCTTCCCATCTCTCCTCATAATCTCGAACCAAAGTAGCTTTAATAACTATTCCAACTTCTCCCTTATTAGTGCTAACCTTTTTTCCATCTTGCTCAACTTCTGCATCTTTCATCCCAAGTATATGCCAATTAACTTCAATTTCGTTCTTAAAATAATCAGTAACCTTTTTACTTGCAACCCATTTTAACATAATCTCCTTTCCAAAACTAGATAACTTTTCAACGTACTCTTTTTCTTTTACATTATAACCTTCATCCTTCAACCAATCGAAACAAAAATTATAGAGGTCTACATAATTCCAGTAACCCTTTTGTTTAAGCTTTTGTTTGTACACTTCTTTTTTCTCTGCCATTCTTATACAAGAGAAGAAGGATATATAAATGTTTTTGGCTGGTAAGGTATAGGTTCAAAACTAGATTTTCCCAAAACTTACAAAAATGGTCAAAGAGATAAACCTCAAATCATCTTCCGATAAAGAATTTTTTATGATCCATGGTTACACTGGGAGCCCGACAGGTTTCGGTTCACTACCAAACTATCTACATAAGAAGTTCAAAGCGAATGTCAAGGTAATGTTATTGAAAGGGCATGGGACCCAGGTTAGTGATTTAGATAACTTAAATTATAAAGATTTTATTGAGCAAATTGAGGCAGAACTTATAGATGATTTAAGGAAAGGTAGAAAAATTGTTTTGATAGGAATTTGCTTTGGTGCTCAAATTGCATTGTACTTATCTACAAAGTATAATATTAAAGGAGTCATAGCCATATCTCCACCCCATAAATTAAAATTTCCTTTTAATATTCCTGGATTTAGTATCCTCGGACTTTTTAAAAAATATTGGAAAAAATCTATCGGGGATTATGAGCGTAAAAAACGGAAGGAGTTGGGAGATAAAAATTATAGGTATATGCATTGCAAAGGACTTAAAATAACTAGAAAAGCTGGGAAAGAACTTAGGAAGAGGATAAGGAAGATTGATTGTCCGTGTTTAGTTATGTTTTCTATAAAGGATAGGTTAGGACATTATAAATCCGCAGAGATGATTATAAAGAAGATTAGCTCAAAGATTAAAAGAAAAGTTTTGTTTGACGAGAAAATTCATAATCTATGTTATTCTCCCTCCAATAAAAAATTAAAAGATGAAATTGTAATGTTTATTCGTAAAGAAGATTTATTCAACATATATTAATTATCTTTTATTATAACAAGTATCACAAAGCCATTGAGCATCATCATGATAAAGAATGTCGAATTCCCCACACTCTTCACAAATCCCTTGTTTTCGCGGAGCGCTAATACTACTTCTATTCAACTTTGAAGTTTCTTCTTTAATTTTCATAGTCTCTACAATCAACTGAAAAAGTCCCGGATCAATTTTTAAGACATCTTTTAGAGTTAACATTCCAATCAATTTCCCATTTTCCACTACTGGAAGTCTCCTAATTTTTTTCTTTTTGAATTTCTGCATTGCATTAGCTATGTCATCACCAGGTTTTATCGTAATAACCTTTCTTTTCATCAAATCTTTCGCCAAAATATTCTTGAGGTCTTCCTTGGATTTCTTCACAACCGCCCAAATAATATCCTTCTCAGTCAAAATCCCCTTAAGTTTATGTCCATCTTTGATGATTACACTTCCAACTCGCTTTTTGACCATAGTTTTTGCACACTCTTTTAGGTCAGTTTCAGGGGTAACATAGATAAAATTCCGAGTCATCAAATCCCCGACTTTTATACCCATTTCCATACTTATTATAAGAGAGTTTTGTTTATATAATTATGGCACTTTTTTAGAGTAGTGGCTATCTACTATCTAGATTTTTTAAGATAAAAGATACTCTTTCGTTTATGGGCATAATTGGGACGTGGATGATTTCATGACCGCTTAATTTGTAGAAAAATAGAAGTCTATCATGTATCTTTTTAGCCTCTTGTTCGTTCTTTTCAATCCGTAATCCATCTTTTTGAAATGGTAACTGTTCGAGGAAAAATATTTTTGTGTATTTTCTAGGTTCTATCAAATTCATGATTTCTTTGGGTATATGTTTTAATGAGTGTTCTAAATATGCTAGTCCATCTATTGCGCATCTATCAGAAAATAAAATATCTAATAAAGGAGGATTTTTTTCAAATATCTCTTCTTGCTCTATTTGTTTTCTGGCAATTAATTTTTGTCTTATTATAACTTCTTCTTCAATAACTTCTAAATGTCTTCTTTTTTCTAAAACCTCCCTAGCTACTTCCTTTACAACATCAAATCCTTTTTTCTCTAGTTCATTAATAATTGTAGTTTTGCCTGAGCATGGGCCTCCAGCCAGAACAAATTTTTTCATAATTTAATAGATTCTTGTTCTTTTTAAATTTCTATTACAACCCATAAATGAACTTTATCACAATAATCCTTATAAAGAATTTTAGGATTTTGGTATTATGGTAGATTCTATTGCACCTGAAGAAGGAAGCAGGATCCTTGGAAGAGATGCTCAAAGAAACAATATCTTAGCGGCGAGAGTTGTAGCTGAAACTGTTAAAACGACGCTGGGTCCGAAAGGGATGGACAAGATGTTGGTCGATAGGATTGGAAATATTATTGTGACGAATGATGGGGTGACGATTCTCGAAGAGATGGAAATTGAGCATCCCGCAGCAAAGATGGTCGTTGAAATTGCAAAAACCCAAGAAAAAGAAGTTGGTGATGGAACAACTACAGCAGTTATGCTCGCAGGAAAATTTTTGGAGAATGCCGAGAAGTTATTGGATATGAAGATTCATCCAACGATTATTACTCGAGGTTATCGCTGGGCTGAGGAAAAAGCACATATCATCTTGAATGAGTTAGCAGTTGAGATAGACTCGAAGGAAGAATTGATGAAGGTTGCAGAGACGGCTATGACTGGGAAGGGTGTAGAACATTTAAAAGAAAAGCTCAGTAAAATTATTGTGGATGCTGTAGAGATTGTTGCAGAGAATAAGGTGGTTAATTTGGAGGATATTCGAATTGAGAAGCATAAGGGTCAGGCGATTGAGAACACTGAATTGATCGAGGGAATTGTTATTGATAAGGAAAGGATTAATATTGAAATGCCCGTTAAAGTTGAGGAAGCTCGAATCGCCTTAATCGAAGAAGCCTTAGAGATTCGTGGACCTGAGACCGAGGCTAAGATTTCAGTTTCGACCCCAGACCAGCTACAAAATTTTCTAAATCAAGAGGATTCAATTTTAAGGTCAAAGGTAGAATGGATTAAAGAATCCGGAGCAAATGTTCTTTTCGTTCAGAAGGGAATCGACGATTTAGTTCAGTATTATTTGGCTAAAGCAGGGATTTACGCTATTCGTCGTGTTGCAAAGAGTGACATGCAAAGTTTGTCAAAGGCAACGGGGGCGAAGATTGTTTCAAAGTTAAGCGAGATTTGTTCAGGAGATTTAGGCTATTCTGCTTATGTCGAGGAACGTAAAGAAGGTGAAGATGGCATGACTTATGTTATGGGATGCAAAAATCCTAAAGCGTTAACGATTTTGATTCGTGGCGGGACGGAGCATGTTATTGATGAAGTTGAGCGAGGAATGCAGGACGCACTCGGTGATGTCGCAGCTACGCTGAAGGATTCGAAGATTGTTGCTGGTGGCGGTGCAGTTGAAATGGAACTGGCTAAAAGATTAAAAGAATTTGCTTCCACGCTAAAAGGTCGTGAAGGCCTTGCAGTAAAAGAATTTGCTTCCGCTTTAGAATTTATACCCACAACATTGGCAGAGAATGCCGGAATGGATCCTATTGATGTTTTGACTGAGCTTCAAGTAAGCCATGATGCTAAAATGAAGAATGCAGGTTTGAATTTATTTTCTGGAAAAGTTGAAGACACTATGATCGAAGGAATTATTGAGCCATTAAAAGTTAAGACCCAAGCAATTGCTTCAGCGTCGGAAGTCTCGATCATGATTTTGAGGATTGACGACGTCATTGCAGCTAAGAGGTCTTCAGGGAATTCTGGGAAGCTTGGGAATATGGCGGGGTATGATTAGTTGAGAATATAAGTGTTTAAATATAATTTGCGTGGTTTTCTAATATGAGTATAGAAAAAATAAGAGAGCTCAGTATCATCAAATTTCCAAAGTCTGTAGATTTAAGAGAAGCAGAGGGATTACTTATATATCTCGCTGAGAATTTACCTGCGACAATCAATTATCGTGCTTCTCATTTCATGTCCTTGAATGGATGGGGGGAGAAGAAGTATACCCTTGACTATGATGGAACTACTGACATCAGGGGAACGATTTTTGCGCCCAAGGGAGGCAACGCAACTATGGATTCTTTTAGTTTTGAACATTCAACAGGTACCTCTAAACTTAAATCGATTATGTTTAATCTAACTCCTGGATTAGAGCTTCCAGATTATGATATTGGAGCGCGAAGAATGTGGGACAATACGAGAAATTTAGTGAAACAATATTTTAAGTAGGATTAGACGAATGGATTAAAAATGCGCGGGCCGTCGACACGATATTCTCGGCATCCTCAAGGGACAACTAATTTTTTGTTTGTTATTTTGTTTAATTTAATTTACTGACGCTGTTGGACTTTATAAATATTGTCGAGGTTGAGTGGATAGGTTACGCCCCAACAAATAGTAGTGCGGGAGTTTAAGGTTTATGTTTTATTTTCGAAATATTTTGAATCTATTTCCACCTAGGCCATATATTTTCGCCCTCTTTTATTACGGTACTTATATTTTCTATGATATTCTCGTCTTTGCTTGGTAATTTCATATAAAACTATTCCTGAAGTTGTTCCTAGATTTAAACTTTCAACCATACCAAACATTGGGATGCTCACACATAAATCGCTGTGCTTTACGGCAACGTCACTTATACCTTTTGATTCGTTGCCGAACCACACTGCTAACTTAGTATATTTTGTAAAGTCTCCCTCATGTAAGATTACATTTTCATTTCCCTTAATGTGGGGAGAAGTTACAATGGAGATATATCGATCCTTTTGTAAATGTTTAATACAATCTTCAGTACTATCAAATCTTTTTACAAAACTCCATTTTATTGCCGAAACTGACGCCCCAGATAGGGATCCATTCCCCCTCATCTCTTGCCAATCATCAGGTAGTTTATGCTTAGGATCTATTATGTATGCTTTTTCAACACCTAAGGCGTTCACATTCCGTATAATTGTACCAATATTTTTTATATCTTTTGGATTTTCAATAACTGCGATCAAATACTTACATCTATACGGGCTTATTTCCTTTGCTCGTTTTCTAATTCGGTTTTTTTTGTCTAGATTTTCCATATAAAATAGTAAGAATTTAGAATATAAAAATGTTTTATATTGATTAAAAATTCAAATTAGGGGATTGAACTATTGGTGAGACGCCTTAACCGCCGTGAGTGGACCTGTGGGGGTTTGATGGGTGGACGTTTGAGTTTTATTTTTAAGTGTTATAGATAAATTTGGAACAAAGGAAGAATAGATATATGAAAAAGCATAAATATAAAAAATTAAGCTGGGATAACTTTGTAGAAATTGTTATACTATGTTCAAAATAATCAAATATTCACTTTCTCTTCCAGACCCTCGGCATCACTCTTAACATTTCCGAAACTCTCAAAGGCTACCCGAAAAAAGTCATAAGCGACCCCGGCCGCACGATCAGAATCCGCCCCACCGCCAAGCCTGTTAAGAAGCCCAAAATTCAAGACGCCTTTATCACTAACCTCAGGTAAATATTGACCCATCATATTCTTATAGCCATATACACTTTTCCCTAATTCAAATGTTCTCCCGATAATTTCTGCAACTTCGTCTTTAGATCTTGCAAATTTATTATCAACATAATCTGGATGTCCTAACTTTGTTAAGAGCAACTTGTGATTCATAGCTTCACTTTCAGTCAAAGATCTATCAAGAATCAATCCATTTCTTCGAAGAATATAAACTCCACTCCCTTCTAATTTTTCCCATCTGTCATCAACATCCAACTTAACTCTAAAATTAACCAAAACCTCTCCTGGATTGAATAAATCTAAACCAAATCTTGCAACTTCTGTTAATGTTTTACTCCCAGTTTCATAAGGCAAAATAACTTTCACATCCTTTCCTTTTGTTGCTGATAAAGTTGAAGTGTACCAAACATTATCTATTATTTGTGGAGCGTTTCCAAAATTCCTAACACCTAAAAGTCTTATATCTGCTTCTGAAGGAATGTAACCTTCCCCTTTTTCCCATCTTGTTAAAAGTGCTGGAGCCTTGTCCACATTTCTACCTTGATGAATTTCTATTGCTCTCCTATTTTCTAATTGAATGTTATCCATAATTTTTTTTAGAAATTTATAGTTTAAATAATTTATTGGTCTATAATACATATGTTATTAACTACGGTCACCACCCCTCGATGTACCACACTATGCAGACGCCCCCACCGTGAAACAGGGGTCTTTTGGGGAGTGATGAGTGGACTTTTTATTTAGATTATCTTTCATTCATCTTTCCAAAACCTGGAATTTCAAAATTATATATGTCGTCATAATGATTCAACACTCTTCTTACTAAAGAATTAGTATTCTTGTTTCTTGAAGGAAACTTCCGAATCTCTTCAATAGTCTCAACAGGATTTTCATTAAACTTAACTTTATATTGGTCCCTCATAACCATAAATAGAAGGTCTTCAAGATTACGTCTTATTTCTATTTCCATTGGAGGGAGGAAATCAAAATCACTCATTATATGCCCAAAACTATAAGGACTTAGGGCAGAAGTTATTTTTTTAACAGCCTTTGGGAGCATCTTCGCGAGATTAGCTTGAGATGGAAATCTTTCTGGACAAAGTTTAAACAGTAAGGCGGCTACATCTCCAACATATCCATTTGCATTCGAAAGCAAAGCAATTTTTTTAATTGGTTCATTTTCTTCTAAGAACTTTTGAAGTTGTTCTTCTGAGTGAATTTTAACACTACCCCTTAAGAAAGGAAAATCAGAAAGCCATCTATGATAAGCGCCCTTAGTATACCAAGACTTTTCCTCTGGATCCCCACTCCGAATCAAACTAGTATATCTTCTTTTTTCATAATCTCTTTCTATTCCGTGTTGTTTCCAGCTTTCTTGATCTTTCCATTTTAATGGAAAGATTTTTCTATTGAAATTAAAATCGGAAAGCCATTTACGTCTACACCCCTTAATATACCAAGATCTTTCACTTGAGTTTTTACTTTTACATAAACTACCCGGGTTTCTTTTTTCATAGTCTTGTTCTATTCCGTGTTGTTTCCAGCTTTCTTGATCTTTCCATTTTGAGTGGAAAATCTTAAAATTAAAATCAGAAAGCCATCCACTTCTACAGCCAAGACCGTACCAAGACCTTTCATTTGGATCCTTGCTTTTATTTAAACTTTTAGAGTTTCTTTTTTCATAGTCTTGTTCTATTCCGTGTTGTTTCCAGCTTTCTTGATCTTTCCATTTTAATGGAAAGATTTTTCTATTGAAATTAAAATTAGGGGCCCATTTACTACGAGAACCTTTCTTATACCAGGATCTTTCATTCAAGTCCTCACTAGATTCTAGACTTCGAGGGTTTCTTTTTTCATAATCTCTTTCTATTCCGTGTTGTTTCCAGCTTTCTTGATCTGGCCACCTTTCAAGTGAAGCAAAACTAAACTTCGAAAGCCACTTCTTATAACTGCCATGGTGATACCAAGATCTCTCATTTAGATTTTTGCTTTTACTCAGGCTCATAGGGTTTCTTTTTTCATAATCTCTTTCTATTCCGTGTTGTTTCCAGCTTTCTTGATCTTTCCATATTGATTTGCTTCCCATCACTTCCTCCTAGGGTCTCCCTTCCAAGAGAGATCATGAAGTTTATTTGTTAAAGAGTCATGAGTTTTTTGTAAAACATAAAAATCTATTTTTGAAGGGCCTACTTCTTTTTGGTGATCCTTTATACTAAATCCATAATCTGAAGCTGCATTCTCGAAGCCAGTTTCATCTTTTTTATCCATATAATTTTTTGGAATTGTTATAACTGAATATCCTCCATCTCTAAGAACCCTCGACATTTCCTTAAGTGAACGAGCTCTTTCCTTAGTAGGTTCTGCCATTTGATAAGAAAGTGAACAAACAGTAAGATCTGCAGTATCTTTTTCAAGTGGCAATTTATCCATATTCCCAACCATTAAATTATTTTTTGGATAAAGCTTTTTCCCAACCTCAATCATATCAGGACTTATATCAATCCCAATAGTAGGTTCATCTAAATGGAACCCCAACATACCAGGACCACAACCGATATCCACCTTTCTCTTGAGTGCCCCTTCTTTCTCCTCAATCTTCTTAATTATTGGGATATAAATCTTAGATGCATTTTTTGTCATGTTGAAATTTGGATAAATCTCTGAGATATATTTTGAATTTTCAGAAAACTTCTCGATTTTTTTAGATGCTCTTTCTCCACCAATGCCCCTCCATTTCAAATAATACTGGAGGATATATTTATTTGGGGAATCCGTAGCCATCTTAATAGTAGAAACCTTCGTGACACTATCAAAATTTCTAAGATCCTCTCTGGACATTTGAATCCCTTTAAGAAAATAAGAAGCAACTTCTTCCTTGCTATCTACCATACCAATTAGTGCACTATCTAAAGATTGTTGAGGTCCGGGAATTGTCGTACAAAGAGTGTAAATATCCAACTTATCTTTTTTAATCTCTCCGGGCCTGTGGCTTCTCTTCCATCTCTGATTCCTTTCTGCAGGAGTATAAGGAATTGTTAGATCAACAATTGCAGTGGCAGCAGTCAAATCTACCCCTTCATTCATTGCACTGGTAGCTATCAAAACCTTTGTCTTGGGATCTCTCTGGAATTCAAGTCTTGCCGCCTCCCTTTTTCCTCCTCCAGCCGTTACATCTCCTGTAATTTTGATTGCCCTATGAGCTTTATATCTCTCTGTAAGATTATCTACTACTCCTGTCTTCAGATTACTGAATATCAAAACCTTTCCCTTTCCATCCTTTCGGCTAACTTCTTTTTCAACAATATCATCAAGAGCTGCATATTTGTCAGAAATACTTTTACCTCTTGAAGTTCTGGGTAGTGAACTATCGATCAAAAAAGGATCCAAAGTAGCTTTTGCTAAATTCATAATCTTCCTACCAATAGGCATCTCTTCTCCGACAACACTAAGATAAGTTTCAAGATGTCTTCCAGACAAAGGAATTTCTATTTTATGATTCTTCACTTGAGGTATTTGTTCACTAAGATAGTCTCCTGCTTCTCTTCTAAGCATCTTCTTATGAAATAGTTCCTTAACAATCTGAGGATTAGAAAGGTATAACTGTGTAAATTTTTGTCTAGCAATTTTTAAGTTACTGTTATCATCGATACCCTCTGATGGGTCGAAAGGATACTCACTAGGATCGAGCATAGACATGAGAACATAAAGATCAGAAACAGTATTCGGAATCGGAGTTCCAGATAACAAAGAAGCGTAATCTGCCTGATCGACTAAAGTTTTGAGAGCACGAGTTCTTAAGGCTGCAGGATTCTTCGCGTTATGTACTTCATCTGCAATAACATGATGAAATCCTATTTTTCTAAGCTTGTCTCCTAAATCATCACCCAAACAAGACATAAGTGGATAAGAAATTATATTCCATGTAGATTGCTTAACCTTTCCGAAACTCTCTTTGAAATTATTAGAATGAATAACATTTATATCCCCTCCAGGATAAGACCATTTATTCAATTCATTTGCCCAATGTTCTCTTACCGAAGTTGGACACACAATCAGCGTCCTCAAATTTTTCTTTTTCTCTCTAAATTTACTATTCGCAAAAATAGCTTGCGCTGTCTTAAACATCCCCATATCATCCGCTAAAAGGAACCTTTTTTCACTATACAATTTATATGCCCCTTCGTATTGAAATGGGTGCAATTTTATGTTATTTTTTTTCATTTTACATTTTGGATGCTTGGAGTATTACGTCAAAAAGAGAAAGAATATCGCAATTTATAAATCTTTTTAGTGTTACTACTTTAAAGAAACATCCAATAAGATTTATATTAAACTATAGGACCCCTCAGAAAAATTCGTTTCTAATTCAACTTGACGGTCCAAACCAACTTTCTCTTCCCTGATTGGAATTTTTCTTGCTTCTAAAAAACTTCTCACTTCTTTGTAAGGTTGAGAATCTTCAATTAAACATTCTATTGGAAGACCACATCCCGCGATTACTGCATCAGGATTTTTTAGTTTAAGTTGAGATAAGATGTCACAAAGAGAACTTTCAATTCCTTTATCCTGCCAATGCGCCAACACTCCTTGTCTATCCGCATTACTATAAATCAATAATCCTGCACACTCCAATAAAGGTGAAGTTTTCGCAAGATCTCCTTGTCTACCAATAAATATCTGATTTTCTTCAACTACCCTATAATTATTATTTTGTAGTTCCATCATTTTCTGTAAAAAGGGATAAAGATTACAACTTTTAAGTCTTTCATAAAACCGAGTCTTTTGAAATGGTCAAGAAGATGCTATCCTCCCACCAGTTGACTGATAGAATATCTCATTTTAGGTATGCAATTTTTAATCTATTTTTTGTTAATTTATTGACGCTGTTGGACTTTATAA
>JAGLLG010000017.1 GCA_023140635.1 Candidatus Pacearchaeota archaeon
TTCAAATTTTTAAGTATAAAATTTGGATGATAATAAATAGGAATTTTTCTTTAAAAGAATATGTATGGTTGGAAGATTATTTTATGGAGTTTGATTTTACAAAATTTCTTATGTTTTCTTTAAATTTTTCTAGATCTTCTTTTCTAATCGCTCCTCCAGCTGCAGGTACATGACCTCCTGCAGATGCATCTTTCAATCCTTCAATTCCTGCTCTAAGAAGTTTCACCATATCTCTTCTCTGAGAAGTATTTCGTGCAGATAACCCTATATGATCTTCATCCTGTTTTGGACTTGAAAAAATATAAATTTGATCTGAGTCTTGATGCCCAATAATTCCACAAACTGGAGCCTTTACTCGGAATGTTGGTTCAAAATAATAAAAATTAACATCACCTAACTTTTCTTTTTTCGCTTCATATTCTTGGACGAACTTTTGAACCTCATCTTCAACAGGCTCAGAATATTTCTTCAGTTCCCCAACATCCCTTACAGATTTTAACTTTTGTAAAATCACAAACGCCCTTTTCAAATCTTTATCAAAATAAACTAAGAAATTTGTAATTACACTACTTACATTTTCCTTAAATTCATCAAGAGTCATACTTATCTGTTCAAGGTGCCCATCTATAAACTTCTGATTTTCAGGGTAAAAGTATCCCGAGTCTGTAACTACTCCAGTTAAAGCTAGCCACGGTTTTATTCCAGTAAGTTCTCCTGCAGTTCTTGAAGAAGGTATGTATCCTTGATTTGTGGTTATTAATTCAAATATTTCTTTTGGCAACGGGGTTTCTCTTGGGTGATGATCCGAGTAAAAAACCTGTTTGTTTTTTATAAGTTCAAGTTCCTCCGCCATGAAACTTGGTGCCAAATCACACACAATTATTTTGTTAAATTTTTCTAGATCAAAATTTCTTAGTTTAGATTTACCTATTGAGTAAACAAAATGTTCGACTTTTGCATCCTTGTTCTTACACCAATCATAATATAAAATTCCTGAACAAAACCCATCACCATCATCGTGATGGATAATCGCTACACAATCTTCATTAGTTATTTCATCTAAAAACTTCTTAGCTTGACTAAATGTTATCTCGGGCATTTTATCACCACATATTTTAGCTTTATATTCTTAATCATAGTCTTAGATATTAAGACAGCATCTTTTTCGAATTTTCTGTTAATTTTTGAATCAACATAATAGATTACCTTAAACTCTTTTCCAAATCTTTCATCAGGTTTCCCATCGCCGTTTTCATCGATAGCGTCAAGAAGTTCTCCATCATACCAAAACCACGCAGCGGGAATTAACATAGAAAGCGAAATCTTTTCCTTTTTGAAAAGAGAGATAATATCTGGAGTTGCATGGAATTCAGTTTTTAGTTTTTGGAGATTTAATTCTCCTATCTTAGAAGTTTTCATTTTATTCGAAATCTTTTGCTAATTTAAAAATTAATTCCTCTTGAAAATGCGGCGCTAAAATCTGAAGTCCAACATCCTTATCGTCAACCTTTCCCGCAGGAACCGAAATAGCCGGAAGCCCTGCAATTGATGCCGGCGTTGTGAAAACATCATAAGCGTACATATCATTGATAGAAATTTCCTCTCCAATTTTATGGGGTGTTCGCGGAACAGTCGGTAGAATTACAGCATCGACTTCCTGAAAGATCTTTTCAAATTCTTTCTTAATGAAATTTCTTGCTTTCAAAGCCTCTCTGTAATATTTTCCTTCATGTTCAGCTTTCGTTATTTCCGAACCTCCAACTATTCGTCTAATGACTTCAGGACCTCCAACCTCTTCAATCTTCTTTCCAAATCTTCTGCCATCGAATTTCCTAGTGGCTGAAAAGAATTCGGTATAAACAATTATGTAATAAGTTTGAATAGCAATATCTAACGGAAGATTTATCTTCTTAATCTTCCAGTTATTTTTTCCAGCGATTTCTTTAGTTTTTGATTCAACTAATTCCACAATCTCTTCACTACAAAACTTTCGAACATCTACCAAACCAATTACTCCTTTCTTAGATGAATTCTCTTTAGGAGCATCTTTTGTTGTCTGGTCAAAATTATCTTGTCCTTTAATCACATTGAAAATCAATTTAGCATCTTCAGAGGAGTTTGTCAAGGGTCCGATACAATCGAAAGACATAGTCATATCGATTAGTCCATAACGTGAAACTGCACCATAAGTTGGCTTTAACCCAGTTACTCCACAATGTGAGGCTGGGTTTCGAATTGATCCCCCAGTATCAGAACCTAACGCAAAATCACAAAGTTCTGCTGCAACCGCAGAGGCGGAACCCGAAGACGAACCTCCAGGAATTAATTCAACATTTCGAGGATTTTTCGT
>JAGLLG010000018.1 GCA_023140635.1 Candidatus Pacearchaeota archaeon
GAAATCACCCAAACTTTTTCCATAATTTAAAAGAGTAATTTGGATTTATATATTTATTGAATCAATGATTTTAGAAACTCTAAAAAAACAAACCAATCCTAATGCAAATATTTATAAACTAACTTGCAGTATAATTTCATGTTAAAAGACATACTAATCTTACAAAAACGAGAATTCCAAAAAAGAATAAACGAACCATACATAGATAGAAAAATAAATTTCAAAAAACTAAAAGCCCCATTAATTAAAATAATTGTTGGACCAAGAAGAGCTGGAAAATCATTTCTTGCCTTACATTTTTTATCTGAATTAAACAATTTTGGCTATGTTAATTTCGACGATGAACGACTAATTGAACTTAAAGATTATGATTCATTAATAGAAACAATAAATTCAGTTTACAAAAACCCAAAAAATCTTTTGTTTGATGAAATTCAAAATTTAGAAAAATGGGAATTATTTGTAAATAGATTAGCCAGACAAGGATTTAATCTAATCATTACCGGAAGCAATTCAAAACTCTTATCAAAAGAACTAGCGACCCACCTAACTGGAAGACATTTTTTAATAAATCTTCTTCCTTTTTCTTTTAAAGAATACTTAGATTTTTTTGAAAAAGATTTGACAACAAATGAAATTAAAAATAAATTAGACAAATATGTTTTCGAAGGAGGATATCCCGAGCCAAAAATAAAAAAAATAGATAACAAGGATTATCTAATTAGTTTATTCGATTCAATAATCTATAAAGATATAGTTAGGAGATACGATATTAGAAATCCGAATAAAATTAATGATTTAGCATATTATCTCATGTCAAACATTTCTAATGAATATTCTTTTAACTCCTTAAAAAAATTAACAAGTATAGAAAGCGTTCACACAGTTGAAAAATATTTAGAATATTTAGAAGAAAGTTTTATCTTCTTCAGTGTAAAAAGATTTTCCTACAAGGTTAAAGAACAATTGTCCTCTATAAAAAAAATTTATTGTATAGATAATGGTTTCATAAGTTCCAAATCATTTAAAGTTAGTCCAGATTATGGAAGACTCTACGAAAACCTTGTAGCAATTAAATTAAAGAAATTAGAACTAGATAATGAAATTAGTTTTTATTATTGGAAAAACCAACAGCAACAGGAAGTTGATTTTGTTGTCAAAAAAGGTTGGAAAGTAAACAAATTAATTCAAGTTTGTTATGATATTAATAATTTAAAAACAAAGCAACGAGAAGTTAGAGCCTTACTTAGTGCATCAAAAGAGTTGGACTGTAAAAATTTACTGATAATTACAAAAAACGATGAGAAAGAGGAAAGTTTCGAATGGTTCGGAATTAAGAGAACAATAAAATTTGTTCCGCTATGGAAATGGTTGCTAGAAAAATAAAAAACATTTAAGTTACAATCCACCTCATAACTCTCGCAAAAAACCTCTCATCGACCTCATCGGGAACAATCCTCGAACCCCCTAAGGAAATCACCCAAACTTTTTTCATAACTTAAAAGAGTAATTTAGATTTATATAGATTTTGGAATTAACGACATTGGAAAAGTTTTATAAACTTGGAAATCGGTAGAATGATATGGGGTGGAAAAATTTACCAACATGGTTAAAAGGTGGGATTATTGGATTTGTTATTCCTATCTTTGTACTCATTTTAAGTTATTCCAATCCCCCTATCTGGATTCAAGGTTTATTAATGCTATTAGCTACTTTGGTTCTTTTACCTGTATTGCCCTTTCTTCCCAGATTTCCCTATCTTTCGCAAGGGGAATGGTTTTGGGGATATTTGTCTGGAGTAATTCTGTGGACTTTAATCGGGATGTTAGTAGGATTTATCATCGATAAAAGAAGAAAAAGAAAACTCGAACAAGCGGAATCTGTCCAAAGGTCCAAATAAATTTTCCTAGATACTTCTACCAAAATCCAAACTAGCAAAGAGTCAATAAGATGAAAGTTTTTATAGTTAAAAATTTATAATATTATAAATTTCAAGGATGGATAAGAAAATATTTAATGTAAGGGAATGTAGTACGCTAGACAAAATTGCTAGTGAAGAGATAATGGAAAGAGCTCGTGAAGCTGAGAAAGAAATTCAAAAAACGCATGAGCAGATTAGAAATTCAAGGCCAGAGCCATTACCATATTACACGACCATTTCAAGAGATACTATATCTGGCAAGATAGAGTATACGCTTTTCAAATTATTTGCACCAGATTTTACAGTGCGATATGTAAATAGACATTAGATAATCAACAATCCTAAACACAGTTACAAGACCAAAAATATATTAATTAAATTGATTTTTAATCATAATGAATAACTCCAAGAAGAGCAAGGGGATGGAATGTTAACTTTTGATCCATTTGTTAATAGAAAGAAAATAAACTCGACCATAAATATACTAACAAATCAAAGGAAAAATCTTCGTCATAAAATAGAAGGCGATGTAGAAAATTCTTTAAAAAAGAAGTTTCCATTCCAAGAAAAATATGAATTAATTTGTAAAAATCGGGTTGAAGAGATAAACAATTTGAAGGAGAGATTATATAACAAATATTTTACTCATTTAAACTTGACAATTAACCAACTTTCTTTTCTATATGAAGAGCTTAAATATTGATGAGTTATGTAATAAAAACCTTTTATCTAAACATCAACAAACCGTAAAAAGTCTATCATCCCCAACATCAAAAACCTTCAACCTCACCCCGCAATCCAACCAACCGTGCGCATAATTCAAAGCCGCAAAAGCATTCACCCAATCACCCTTCTCCTCGAAATGATGCGCATCCGAAACATAATTCCCAACCATATCAATAATCTCCTTCGCCTCGACCTCTTTCCCCTCAAAAATATTCTTCTTCACCTCGGCAAACGCCTCCTCAGTCAAATCAAAATACTTCTTCAGCTTCTCAACACTAATCTCGTTTTGCATATTAGAATAAAACTTAAAAGTTATTTAAACCTGTCTCTCAAGCAAGGAATAAGGGGTCTGCTTTCGAATCACAAACTTCGACCCAACCATCTCAGATATAATTGCATTGATAGAAAAATTATCAACAATCGCCCGGAACACACCCTCCAGTAATGGAATATGTGCCACATCAGAAGCCTTCTGCAAAATCCCTTCAATCTCTACAGGATTCAAAGTTATCCTAGTAATCTGTCTCTGACCCGCCCTAATTATCATCAATGGTTTCCCAACCCCCTGACATTCAATCAAAGAAACTACAGGATCATTCAAGAGAGGAGTAATTCTCCCATAATCCTCGCTAAGATCTACATCTTTAGAAACATTAAAAGCTGTAACCTGATGACTTGTAGGTTGTATCTGCTGAGGTGGTATTGGTTTTTGCCTATGGAGCACTTGTAATGGAATAACTTGTTTATGTTGGGGGACTGATATTATTGTAGAGGTTACTTGTTTCTTCAGAGGTAATAGTACTTTTGAAGGGGCTACTAATTTTTGCCTATGGAGCACTTGTAACGGACGAGGGGGTGGTGGAAGAACTGGTATCTTTTTCTTAGTAGGAATTTTGGATACTGGAATTTCGGGAGGAATTTCGACTACAGACTTACTTATCGGAACAACTATCTCTTTTACATAAGGGATTTCTTTCTCCTTCAAAGAAGAATGCATAACTTTTTCCGAAACCCTCGGCACCAAATCTGCATGAATAACCTGTTTTTCCTCATAAGAAAAATTCTGTGACCGAATATTTTGAATTATTGTAAAAACAAATCTATTAATAAAAGGCTCCAACGCAATTACAGAAATATCTTCGGGATTCATATACTTGGAAGCGGTTTAGGCCTTGAATGCGACATTTCAGGATAGCCAGATGTTTGCTCAACAGCCTCGGAACGATTCCTTAAACTTCCTTCCATTAAAATCAAACCCTTCGCGATAGTTTTATTTTGATCCAATAATGAATCGATCTTTTTCAACATAGAATCATCTTCTATCTTCCCACCAGAAATAAAACTCTTCGCAGATTCTTCAAAAACCTGAAGTAGCTTCGTAATATTATCTGATAAAGACCCAAATTTAATAGAAAGATTTGTCATCGCATGTTGCAACCCTACAAAATTATCAATCAAAAGTTCTTCACGCTCTTTAGCCGTCATTTTCTTCGCTGAAATCTTTTTTTCGACAACTTCCTCAAGATTCTCAGCATTAGTAACTTTCGTAACTGTCTTCTTTACCGCCCCTTTTACCATGACAAAACTAAGAGGGCTTTATTTATAAAAGTATTGGGAACATAAAATGGGCGCAGGAGGAATCAACTCGCAATTCACTCTAAAATTTTCCGATAACTTCATTAAGAAAATTCGAGCAAATTGTTCGCCCCCGCCAAGGCGTGTGTTGGATGGGCGCAGGAGGAATCAAACCCCCGCCCCCCGGGCTGGAGCCGAGTAGACTATCATTATCCGATGCACCCTAAATAACCTAAGATAATCTACAACACTTCACTTTTAAATCTAATTAAAAAGAAAAATACTAGGAAAATTCTAAACCCTCACATTTGTTACTACGCTTAAGAAACGACAAATAGAAACATTTATAAACATTTAATTCTTATGTATTTTATCAAAATATTGGAGACAAACAAAATGGCAATAGAAAATTTAGAAAAAATAGAAAATCACAGTATATGTATGAAAATGGGACATGATATTAGATGTGACGATAGAGAAAACAAATATCTAAATAAAGATAGTGATAAAAGGAGAGTGGCTACTATAAGGATAGAGGGAGCAACAAATATAGCTAAAATAAACAGAGATGAATATTTCAATAGTCTAACTAATCCAGCCAAGAAAGAAAACTGTATTAATTGTGAATTTAACCCGAACAACTATAGAGAAAAGCTAGCCTTATATCAGAGTAGATAACAAGATACTAATAACTACCTAAACCAATTTTTTCATCTCTTCAATCTCCACAGAAGAAATCGCGGCACCTTTAAACTTAACCCCATAAAGCAACGCATCAAGCAAGTCTTTACTTTTCTTAATAGGTATCAACCCTTTTTTATAAGCAACAAAAAGAAGTTCCGCCGAACGGATAAACTTAAAATTTTTCAACTCATCTAGCAACGGAAGCTCTGCCTTAAGAGAAGTATGCAATTTTTTCTCCATCATCTCCTTCAAATTTTGTGGCGCTTCCGTCAACATTCTTGTAGTTCTCTCATCAATAACAATCACACAGCGTGCCCCAGCTTTTTTATCAAGATTTGCGAGGGTACAGCGTGCCCCAGCCAATTTATTCGACTCAGCGAGGGTATTATCCGCCCCGCACAAATTAGAAAACGCAAGACACGCAGCCTCACCTTCATGAATAATCTTGATCTTCTCACCAGTTTGCACAGTTCTTAAAACTCCTCCTGTGACCTTCAAAACCCTCTTAATTTCCTTGTCTAACTTCTGATTCGGCACGATATCAGACGACATCTTAAAAACCCCTTTCTCAATCATATCCCTAACCTGAATCGCCTCGAGCTTATACTTCTTAATTTTCATTGGCCTGTCAACAACCTCATTTTTCACCTGAGGCGTCAAAATAAATTCTCCATCAAAATTCTCTTTTAACTTTTCAATCAAATACAACATCCCATTCATCGTCAAGGAAATTATTGGTCCTGCGTCGAAGATTAAGTATTTCACTTTCTATAATCCTTCAAACACTTATTTAATTCTTCTTTCTTCAAAACCAGATAAGGAAATTTCTGCCTCAACTCATTTGAATAACCTCTTGGAACAGAAACACTCAAAACATCTTTTCCAATTTCTTTAATCAGATTAAACGCGGGAACAAAATCAGCATCGCCAGAAATCAAAACACAACAATCCACATTTTCCTGTATAGCTTCCTTAACCATATCAACAGCAATCCACACATCAATTCCCTTTTCTTTCTTCTGATTATCCGCAATGTCCAAAAAAGCCTCGTCGACAATTGGCTTACAAACCTCACACAAGTCCCAAGATTCAACCATCTCCTTCCTTTTTTTCTTTAACTCTTTTGTTGAAAGCTTCTGCAATTTACGGGTAATTACCTTAATCTTTTGCTTTTGCAAATTAGATAGAAAACTCATATGCTGAATATATTTTAATTTATTGTCTTCAATGTCTGGAACAGAAGTATACCACCTTATTTCTAAAATATCCAACTCATATTTTTTAGAAACGATATCACCAAACTTACAGATATCGACGCTACTTGGTTTAAAATAATATTTTAAATTATGATACCAATTGTTTGCATCAATAAAAATAATAGCCTTTTTATCCATAAAAACACCTCCAAGGAACATAAAACCCGGCATATCCTTGCGGGTAACACCGGGGACTTAAAGTAGAATTAAACATACAATCCAGTTTATATTTGTTTCGTTTTCTAATTAATTCAATATGGAGAGTTAGGTATTTCATTTTACCAAGGTAATACATTTATGTAAATAGGAGATTTAGTTTTCAAAATTTTCCCCACAAAATTGTCTTTGCCGTTATAATATATTCCATCTCCATCATCATCTTTAATTATTTCTCCTGTTTTCTTATTTTTATAAATAAATCTTTTAATAAAACCTTTTTTTATTTCAAGGCCTGCTTTTTTGCAAAATTGAGTTTTATCAGTGAAACCCAGGGCTGTCTTGTTTGTTTTTTTGAGATAGGTAATCATTACTGAAATCAAAATTCTACCGTATCCAATTCCTTTTTTAGATGCAATAAGACAACAAATCCCAAAGATATTATAGGATTTATCCAGATAATTAATTTTTATTGGACGAAGTCCAACCAACGCTACAGTTCTATTATTGTCTTTTAGAAAAAAGAAAACAGTATTTGGCTCATAATCTTTTCTGAAACTTACCCTAGCATTTCTGCCCCATTCTCTGACCCTCAATCTATTTATCAAATCTCTTTCTTTCTTTGAAAAATCTTTTACCTTTTTACTTTCAATCCGAATCCTCATCCGAAAATCTCCTCCGCAATCTTAACTCTCTCAACAACAGGCATACTAATCGCAAATTTTGAATCACCAATATGAGACTGCCCAATATAAGACGCCAAGTCCCATAAACTTACACCAAGAAGTTCCGCAGTCTGCTCCGACGACAAACCATGCTCATAAAGTTTAAACGCCTTATTAATCTCAGCCTTCCGAAAAATATCCTTAACATATTGACCCAGATTACCTGAAATCTCATTCAGCGAGTTACGAATCTTTCCAAGATAGACCCTAGTCTCTTCAATATCCTCTTTCTCAAGAGCTAAAATTGCCGATGCAAGATCCTTAATCATCGCACCATAAAATCTCTTCCAACCATCCATCTCCCGATAATGCTCACGCTCAAGAATCTTACTCAAAGAATAAACCAAAACAGCGACGATAATATTGTCCGCATCCTGAGAAATAGCCGCAGAATGAACTGTTTGATTTGATAACACTTTTATTTCATGAGAGTTATCTTCTTTAATAAATTTCTTAGTCTCTTTTAAAATCCTCAAAACATTCCCGATCTCTTTCATACGAGTTCTACGAAGAGAAGTTATATAAATCTTCTCAAGCTTATAATATAATGAAAATCTTACTAGACACAAACTTCATTTTAACCTGTGTAAAACAAAAGATAGACTTTGATAGCATTGCAAACGCTCTTCTTGACGAACAAATAGGATGGATTGTCCCACAAGAAGTTTTGAATGAATTGGGGAATTTAAAAGATAAAAAAGATATCAAAATAAATGACAAAAATGCCGCAAGATTAAGCTTCGAAATATTACAAACAATCAAGCCAGAAATTATAAAACTCAAAGGGAATAATCCCAATGTAGACATTAAAATAGTAAACTATGTCTCTGGAAAAAATATTATTCTAGCGACACTAGACAAAAATCTAAAAGACAGAGTATCTAATAAAATTCTAACAATTCGGAACAAGAAAAACTTAGAGATTATTTAGCTTCCCACTAACACCCATCTCACCCTCAAATTTCTTAATCAACTTAAAAACGTCTTTGATACTAGTATCTTTTCTAAACCACCAATAACCCTTTTTCTTAAAAGCCTTTTTACCTTTTGCTTTCTTAAAACTTTTGACAGCGTTAGTCAATCCAAAAGAAGGACCTCTAACTTCAATCTTCTTTTTTTCCCCGACAACTAAATATCCCTTAGATTTTTTACCCTCTCCAGAATAATCAAATTCCTTGGCTAAAACTTTTTGTTGTTTTCTCCCTAGTTCGCTAACAAAAAAATCAAAAAACTTCTTCATCTTAGTACCTGCAATATCACCTTCCTGCCTCGAAGTCTCCAAATCAATCTTAACAAAGACTGCCTTCTTACCTGCAAGATTCTTCAAGCTATCAACATCAATCGACTTCCACTCAAAAAACTTCAACGAGGGGGACTTCAAAAACTTCTTCGCAATAATATTAAACTTTTCAAAAGTCTCCTTACCAAGCCCGGCTGTAATATTTCTATACTTATAAGTTGGATCAACCAAAACAATAGGTCCTGTAAGCTTCGACGCATTCAACTCACCAAGAACCTCTCGCTCATTTCTAAAGTGTTTAAAAGGATCAATAACTCGTCGCCTAGAAATCCCCCTCAAGAACTTAATAAAACCACCAAAATATATCACTAATACCTCTAATGAATAACCACTAAAACCTCGAACATAACTCTCCGCACCATAACACCTATTTGCCCAACAAAACGCTTTAGCCAATTTAATTTCATCGCTAATTCTTGGATTCTTTTTTATTTCACCAGCAATATATTTCACGTGAGCAAGCGAAACATCAGTCACATTCTCGGCTAATTCAGGATTTTTATTTTTCACAACCGGGACAATCTCCAATAAAACACCTTCGCAAACAATTTGAAAGTAATCCCTTGACCCATGAACCTTCTTCAACCGTCCAGGCAACTTAAGTTTTTTCAAAATACCCTCAAGCTTCAAAATCTCCTCACTACAATCAAACACAACAAAAATATCAACATCTTGCAAACCCTTCTTCCTAACCAAAGTCTCCTTAGCCAAGCTCCCCCCAACATAAGCCTTAATATTCTTAGAACTAAGCTGTTTAATAAACTCCCTAGAAACTTTCTTCAAATTCAAAATCTCCTCACGAGAAAGCGAAATATTTTCGAGCTCTTTTTCCAAAATACTCTTCATACCCATATCCTAAATAAAGAAAATTAGTTTATTAAAGTTTACAATAGAGAGAACTATCTAAAGTTTACATCCTTTCAATATCAATCAGATACTTTCCTTCCTGCAACTTAAAAATAATCGGTCGTCTATTCATCAAAGAAACAATATCGATCTCAAATTGTCCTGGTTTCAAAACTCGAATACTTTCCAAATCCAAAATCACTGGCTTAGATTCATCCTCAATTTTTAAGATAGCCCTTACATCTTCTTCAATTTTCTTTTTATCTACTGTATCAAACTCTGGGATTAACGTCTCCTTCGATTCCTTTATTTGCGCCACTTGTTCATCACGAATATAGAAGAAAAACTTCCCACTGCAACTATTACAACCCTCTAGAATCTCTCTACTTCCAACTTCAACTATTTTTCCGCAATGTACGCATTGGTGTGGCATATAAATACAAATCACGAGAAATTAATAAATGTTTGTGTTACTTCTTCTTAACCTTAACACCCTGAGTCTTTCTCCGAGCAATCATAATAAATACAAAAAGAGAAATTAAAAATACAACACCAAATTTAGACCAAGAGTTAATAACAAGTTTACTAATCTGGAGATAATTCGCAGCAAGAACATTCACTCCAACCAATAAACCTAAAGCAATCTGCCCTTTCCAATTAATCGGAATCCAACCCCACCCAGCACTTTTAGATTCAACAGATTTTCTAAACCAGAAATCCTCTACACTCTTTTTCCTCTTCACCATTAAATAAACTGAATCAACAACCTTTATAAAATTTCCTAATAGTTAATTATATGAGAAAAATCCCTCAAGACATAATCGGAGACATTGCAATTTTAAAATTCCCTAGACGAACAATCTGGCTAATAAGAAAACTAAAAGCAAAGAAATTCTTAAAAGAACACAAAGCTGTAAAAACTGTCCTAGAGAAAACAGAAGGGTTTTCAGGGAAACTTAGAACATTAAAAACAAAACATTTAGCAGGCATCAAAACAAAGGAAGCAATCTATAGAGAAAATAACTGCATCTTCAAATATAACGTAGACGAATCATATTTTTCACCAAGATTATCAAACGAACGAAAAGTAATTGCGGATGAAGTAGTTAAGCTATCCAAGAAAAAAGGAACAAAAATTCTCGTCATGTTTGCAGGAATTTCTCCGTACCCGATAGTTATAGCAAAAAAATTGAAACAAGCAAAAAAACAAGCAACAATAATTTCAAACGAACTAAACAAGAAAGCGAATATTGCAGGAGAGAAAAACCTTCTTCTAAATAAATTTCAAAATAACATAACCCTCATTGAAGGAGATGCAAAAAAACTTCCAACAAAACTAAAAGAAAAATTTGACATTATCTTAATGCCACGACCAAACCTCAAAGATACCTTTCTAAAAACCGCACTTAAACTTTCAAAAAAAGGAACTACAATTTTCTATCACGGATTCGGAACAGAAAGAGAAGTTCTTGACGAGATAAAAAAAGACACAATCAATAAAGTAAGGAAAATCTCAATAAGAAAAGCGGGTGACATTGGACCACACAAATACCGTTGGCAAGCAAAGTTTAAGGTTAGATAGAAACAGGTAAAACCTTAGCTTTTCCAACAGCAACAACACCATCTCCAGAAGTCCAATACAAATCTAACTTACACAACCTTTCGTGAATACTTTCCTCTCCAACAGCAATACTAATCTTCCTCAAATCGAAAGACTTACAAATCTCTATCGATTGATAAGCATGAACTCCTCCTAATCTTTTAGACTTAGCATACTCAAGCAAGGCAGGAGCAGACAGTGCCATTAGATACATCTCAGGATTAGAAAACCTTCTACTACTAAATTTAATAGAATCTAAAAAATCCTCTATTTTACTTTCAGTCGCTGAAAAATCATTAGAATAAGCAATCTTTTTTGGTAAAGGAACAATTCTATTTGTTGGTTTTCCAAGAACGATATTTCCTTTACAAACTAAATCATCATCCTTATAAAATGAACATTCCTCTTTTGAAATCTCATCGCCATCATAAACTGGCTTCTTAAAACAAAATTCTGCCTCTCGGATCCGGGAATCCCCTTGAAAATGTGCAGCCAAATACATACCTGGAGCCACAACATCTTCTAGTTTAGCTTTCTTAGCCGCAGTGACATCTCGATGGATAGGATTAGTATCTCCTACAGCATCAGCATATTTCATCCACGCATTCATAGAGACGTTTATTTTCTCCATAGAATTATCATTGTAGGACCGATTAAAAACTTTGGTATACTTATAATAGCTCATCAAAACATTAAATTTAAGATAAAATATCTGAACAATAACCTTAAAACCCTAAATTTCCTCCCGTAAATATGACGTTTAACCTAGTAGGAATTGGTCTCAACAAAGAATCACTCTCAGTGGATGCTCTAAAAGTCCTAAAAACATGCGATAAAATCTATCTAGAAAATTATACTGTAAACTTCCCTTATCCTCTTAATGAATTAGAAAAAGAACTCGGATTAAAATTTATTGAATTAAAAAGAGCTTCAATAGAAGATGAATCAATTATTGAAGAATCGAAAGATCAAAACATAGCACTCTTAGTTTATGGAGATTCACTTTCTGCAACTACACATATTCAGCTAATTCTAGAATGTAAAAAACAGAAAATTGAATATCGGATTTTTCACAATGCTTCAATTATAACTGCAATCGCAGAAACAGGACTTCAACCTTACAAATTTGGAAAAACGGCTTCAATGCCCAACTGGGAAGAACATACAAACAAACCAACCTCATTTATGAACTACATCAAAGAAAATCAGTCCATAAAAGCGCACACTTTAATTCTAACAGACATCGGACTCACAATCGAAAATGCAATAGACCAACTAGGAGAAGCATCCAAAAAAGAAGACGTTAAAATTCCTGGAAAAATTATAGTATGTTCAAACATTGGAACTAAAAATCAAGAGATATTCTATGATTCCCTAAACAATTTAAAAGAGATCGAAATGCCTTTTTGTCTAATCATTCCAAGCGAAATGCACTTTCTAGAAGAAGAAGCTTTAGAAAAGTTAAAAGATAAACTTAAATAATTCAAGTATAACAAACTAATATGATAAAAGAATTCAGCGAAGAAGAAATTTTAAAGTTTTGGGAAAAGAGTAAAATCTACGAAAAATCCAAAAAGAAAAACATAAACGGAGAAAAATTCTATATGATGGACGGACCCCCTTACGCCACAGGACATATTCATATGGGCACAGCCTTAAACAAAATTTCTAAAGATATTGCTATGCGGGCACAAAGACTCCAAGGAAAAAATGTGTTTGACAGATGCGGATATGATACTCATGGAGTTCCGATAGAATTCAAAGTAGAAAAAGAAATAGGAGCAAGGACCAAACAAGACATTGAAAAATTCGGTGTGAAAAAATTCGTGAAAAAATGCAAAGAATATGCAACAAAATTCATAGGAATAATGGGTCCAGAATTTAGAAACCTTGGAGTTTGGATGGACTTCGATAATCCTTATCTTACACTAGATACAAAATACATAGAAACAATTTGGGACACCTTCAAAATTGCAGATGAGAAAGGCCTTCTTTACTTGGGAAAATACCCTGTCCATAATTGTCCTCGTTGTGCAACCGCGGTTTCCTTTAACGAAATTGAATATGCAAAACAAAAAGATACATCAATCTTTGTAAAATTTCCTCTGAAAGATAAAGAAAATACCTACTTAATCATCTGGACTACAACACCTTGGACACTCCCTGCAAATACAGGAGTCATGGTGAATCCCAATGTGGATTACCAACAAATAGAATTGTCTTCAGGAGAAAATTGGATTATCGCCAAAAAACTTGTACCAGAAATTATGGCTAAATTAGAGATGGGTTTTACAGCAAAAGAAGAGTTCAAAGGAAAAGAAATGGTTGGATGGACTTACGAAAACCCCCTATCAAAACATTTGAAACTAAAATTAAAAGACGCATACAGAATAGTTCCTTCCGCAAGATATGTAACAACCGAAGAAGGAACAGGTCTAGTACATTGCGCACCAGGTCACGGAAAGGAAGATTATGAAGTTGGAAAAGAATTCGGTCTCGACGCACCCTGTCCTGTAGATATTAATGGATTGCTAACTGAAGAAACAGGAAAATATGCCGGTAAAAAAGCAAGAGTTGTAGACGCAGAAATCACCGAAGATTTAGAAGCAGAAAACGCTATAGTCTATAAATTTTCATATACTCACGACTATCCTCTTTGCTGGAGATGTAAATCACCTCTTCTAATGATTTCACAACCACAATGGTTCTTAAAAATTTCAGGAATCCAAAAACAAATCCTCAAGGAAAACGAAAAAACCAACTGGATACCAAAATGGATGCAACTCAGAATGAAAGCTTGGTTAGAGGGAATTTCCGACTGGCCAATCTCAAGGAAAAGATACTGGGGGACTCCATTACCAATTTGGATCTGCGATAAATGTGACGAAAAAAAAGTAGTAGGATCATTAAAAGAATTAGAAAAACTCTCTGGAAAGAAAATAAAAGAAATTCACAAACCTGAAATCGACGAAGTAAAAATAAAATGCTCCTGTGGAGGGAAAATGTCAAGAGTTCAAGAAATTTTAGACGTTTGGTTTGATTCTGGAGTTTCAAGTTGGGCAGCATTAAACTACATGGAAGATAAAACTCAATTCAAAAAATTCTGGCCAGCAAACATAAATCTTGAAGGAAAAGACCAGATTCGAGGCTGGTGGAACTCCCAATTTATTTTATCACAAATAAAATTCGATAAAAAACCTTTTGATAATATTTTAGTCCATGGTATGGTTCTCGATATGGGAAAGAAAAAAATGTCCAAATCCGATGGAAACGTTATTACACCAGCAGAGGTAATTAAAAAATATAACAGAGATTTCTTAAGATACTACTTTGCAAAAATTTCGAAAGGAGAAGACTTCTCATTTCAAGAAAGAGAATTTAAAGAGATAAGAAAGACATTCATGATACTATCAAACACCACAAAATTTGTAAGTCAACTAAAAGGATCAAAAAGCAGACAAACCTTCGAAGACAAATGGATTACATCAAGATTCAACAGAACAATTAAAGAAGTAACAATAGCTTACAATAATTTCAATTTTCCAGAGGTCACAAAACTCCTAGAAGATTTTCTCGTAAATGATTTATCAAGAACCTATATTAAGATAATTCGAGAAAGAGCAGACGAAACAAAAGAATTGCTTGAAGATATTTTAATAGGAGTTGTAAAACTTTTCGCACCAATAGCCCCATTTATAACAGAAGAAATCTGGCAAAATCTGTTAGAACAAAAGAAAGTAAGCGAAGAATCTATTCACTTATCCCTGCTTCCTAAGAATGATAATAAAAAAGTGAACGACAAATTAGAAGAGGAATTTGACGTAACTCTTAAACTAATTGAAGAAGGTTTAGCAAGAAGGGACGAAAAACAAATAGGATTAAAATGGCCCCTTGCAAAAGCAACAATCAAATCCCCTATAAAGCCTAACAAGGAACTAGAAGTTATTATCAAAAATCAATTGAATATCAAAGAATTAATCTATAAGAAAGGTGAAAACTTTGAAATAATCCTTGATACAAAACTGACTCCTGAACTAGAATCTGAAGGTTTCGCTAGGGAAATTACAAGAAAAATTCAAGCAGCGAGAAAAAAAGCAGATCTAGTAACGACTGATAGAATTGAATTAGAGATTTTCTCAGAATTCAACGATAAATTAGAAACTCAGTCCGATTTTATAAAAGAGCGGGTCGGAGCAAAAATTATTTCATTTAGTAAATCAAAGAAAAAATTTAGCTACTCCGAAGAAGGGAAAATCAAAGATAAAAATTTCATAATCCAGTTTGATAAAATTAATTAGCGTCGAGAAAATCTATTTTTTACCCCTCTAGTCAGGGACAATTCAAAGAAACATTTAAATACTATTCTACACTAGAACGAGTATGATCGTCAAGGATGAATTTTTGAGTAGGCTGAGAAAAATATTTGATCTTAATTTATATGAAGTAAAGGTTTGGACAGCACTTTTATCTAGAGGGACTTCAACTGCAGGTGAACTTTCCTCCATTTCAGATGTACCACGTTCTCGAACCTATGATATCCTAGAATCACTTGAGAAAAAAGGATTTATTGTTATGAAATTGGGTAAGCCAATCAAATTCGTTGCATTAAAACCTGAAGAAGTAATTGAACGAGTAAAAAAGAATCTTGTAGTTACTGCAAAAGAAAAATCACAGAGACTAGAAAAATTAAAAGGAGAGGACATCCTGACGGAATTAACAGGTATCTTTTCTGACGGAATTAAATACGTTGAATCATCAGACCTATCTGGAGCACTAAAAGGAAGACAAAATATCTACAATCATTTAGATATGCTAATAAGGGAAGCACAACAAACAATCACGCTTGTAACAACTTCAGACGGTCTAAGCAGGAAGTTAGAGATTCTTCTACCAAGTTTAGAAAAAGCAAAAAAGCGAGGAGTTAAAATAAGAATTGCTGCACCAATAACTGCAGAGAATAAGAAAATTGCAAAAGAATTTGCAAAAGTAGCAGAAGTCAAAGATATTGGAGATCTTCGAGCGAGGTTTATGATAATCGATAGTGAGCAATTAATGTTTATGCTTCTAAACGACGAAGAGGTCCATCCAAGCTATGATGTTGGAGTTTGGTTAAACACAGAGTTCTTCGCTCAAGCATTAGAACAACTTTTTGAAATCACTTGGAACAATTTTAAAGCTATTAAATAGATTTTCTAGATTATAGATATCACACTCAAGAGAAGAACTACCAACAAGAATCTAATGCGAGTTTTGAATAATAAATCTATTTTAGTATTTTTGTTTTTTATATTCTTAATTAGATCTGTTAGCGGGGCGACTTATTATATCTCTCCTATAGGTAATGATATAACTGGAGCCGGAACCACAGAAAATCCTTGGGCGACGTTGCATAAGGCTTTTGGGGAGATGGTTGGAGGGGATACGTTGATTTTGAAGGATGGGGTTTATACTGGGGATGCAAATGTTGTGGATCATTCACATCACCCCCCAAATGGAAATGACAGTTCTTATACTATTTTCCTAGCAGAAAATAATGGAGAAGTAATATTTGATGGTGAAGGGATCAGACAAATGCTTCTATTACTGGGAGGGGGTATCGGAGGAAATTTTCATCACATATCGTTTGAAGGGATTGTATGGAGAAATAGCTCTAGCAGTCTTGTTACAGTAACTTTTGCAGATCATATCAAATTTTTTCATTGTGGAACCTATGATGCAGGAGGTTCAGGCCAGTGTTGTGATTCTTTCAGTGTTTCTCACAGTAGTTATATCCTTTTTGAGGATTGCTGGAGTTATGGAGCTGGCCGTAAACATTTTTATATTGGAAAATCGGCTGAAAAGGTCATCGTTCGTAGAGGTGTTGTCAGACATGATAGACATTTTGATTATGCAGATCAGGAAGCATTCATGTTATATGATAGTAAGGAAGTAGAGTTACAAAATTGTATTAGTATAGATGGGGATCAGGGAAATTACTATACTGGAGGGAATCTTGTAGCTAAAAGCTTCACTGCAAGAGACATAGAGGGGGGATTTGCCTTGGAGGATTGCTATATACGTGGTAGTATAAGTATCGGAAATGATGATATGATGGGTGCTTTAGGTTCATCACATAATCCTGTTACTTTTATAGATTTTATTCACTGGGATAGTATTTGGGGAAATCGATTAAGAGGTTCAGGTGCGATATTTGATCATTGTACTTTAGGAAATGTTACAGGTACTGGAACATCCTCTCCATTGATGTATCTTGAGATGCACGACCCAATTATAAATTCTCTTCTTTATAGTGCTCCCAATGGGATTTGGGCTGCAGTCGGAAATGATTATAATTCTTTATACAATGTTGATGATGAATATTCAGGTTGTTCAGCAGGGGGTCATTCTTATTGTAACGCTAACTCTAATGCCATTGATCCTATCAATGGCACTCCTGGCAACGGAGTTCCTGCATTAAAATATCTTTTAAAAATAGAAGACGGTTCTGATTTAGATGGTAAGGCATCTGATGGTAATGATATCGGAGCAACAATTTTAAAAAGAGTTGGAAAAACTGGAACTTTATGGGGTGAACCTGGATACAATCTTTTGCAAGATGGGACCAACGGTCAAGCAGATGAAAATCTTTGGCCATTTCCAAATGAAGACTTAATAAAAGAACATATGAAAACGTATTCGTATGATGATGGTAATTTAATGGGGGACAGAGGATTCTGCGTCGACGGCAACGGACTCTACGACGGACCAATAACCCTAACCTCCTATATCTGGGAATACCTCAACAACTCTTGCCCTCCAGAAATCTGCAACTACAATATCTCAAACTGCACCGACGCTGGTGGAACCTGCCAACCAAATTCTTGTAGTAGTTATCAAAACTGTTCGGGCTTGATAGGGACTTGCTCGTCTGGAAACTGTTGTTTGGGGGCTTGCACAGAAATAGTTTGTGTTGACAGCGACGGGGATGGTTATAATGTTTCTCAAACTGGTTGCGGAATCGCAGACTGCAACGACTCAAACCCCTCAATCTATCCAGGAGCAATAGAAATCTGTGGGAATGGTGTCGACGAGGATTGCGATGGAAGTGACCTATCCTGCAATGCTTCCCTAACAATCTCCGACATCACAGCAACGCCTTCTTCGACATCAGCGACGGTGAGTTGGACGACGGATGAGTTGGCGAGTTCTATTGTGGAGTATGGGTTGACGGCGAGTTATGGGAACAGCATCGACGCTTTGTCTTTGGTTCTTTCGCATTTGGTGAGTTTGACTGGTTTGGAGTCGGGGACGTTGTATCATTATCGGGTTTTGAGTAATGATTCTTCTGGGGATGAGGCTGTTTCGGGGGATGGTGTTTTTACGACGACGATTGAGAGTGGAGGAGATGATGGTGGAATTAGTGGTGGAAGTTCCGGCGGTGGTTCGAGTGGGGGAGGTTCTTCTTCGGCGGAGTGTGTTTTGACGAATGCGTTTTGGTCTGTGGTTTC
>JAGLLG010000019.1 GCA_023140635.1 Candidatus Pacearchaeota archaeon
TATGGACATTAGCAAATAAGGTTTGTGAAGTTGCAAGAAAGGAAAAATTGGATTTAATTCATGCCCATTATGCAGTTCCTCACGCCCTAATTGCCTACATTGCACGAGAACAATTAAAACAAGAAGGTATCAGTCTTCCATATGTTATTACAGGTCATGGAAGTGATATCCATACGAATGGAAAAAAAGAAGATGTTAAATCAATTCTACAACTCGCATTAAACAAGGCAAATGCGATAACTTATGTTGCAAAAAACCTAAAAAACATTGCAGAAAAAGAAATAAACATTTATAAAAAAGGGAGTCACATTACAAATTTCATCGACACTAATTACTTTTTCCCAGGTAAAACCAACCTAAGACAAAAATATAAAATTCCAAAAAAAGCATTTGTGATAGGTCATGTTTCAAACTTCGCACCAATAAAACAAGTATACCACTTTATAGAACTCGCTAAATTATTAAGAAAAAGGGGTACTTTAAGATTAGTACATTTCCTTATGTGTGGTGATGGAAATGAACGGGGGAAAATAGAAGAAGAAGTTAAAAAGGAAGGTCTTTCAAATTATTTCACATTTTTAGGAAGATTAAATCAGACAGAAATAAAATCTGTCTACGACGCTATGGATGTTCTTTTGTTATGTTCTTCAAGAGAAGGTTGTCCATTAGTTATCTTGGAAGCTATGTCCTGTGAGACTCCAGTTATTGGGACAAGGGCTAACGGAATAAAAGATCTCATCCAACATGAAAAAGATGGTTTTCTGTTCAAATCAAATGATATTAAAAAACTATCAGACATAGTTGAAAAACTAAAAATGGATAAAGACTTAGTGGATGAAATGGGAAAAACTGGAAGAATTAAAATGGTGAAAAAACATTCTATTGAAGGTGTTATGAGAAAGTATTATCTGCTTTATTTGAAACTTTTAAAGGAGATCTAATGGAGCCAGAAATAAGTGTGGTAGTACCTACGTATAATGTAGAAAAATATATCTCGCAAACCTTACAATCAGTTAAAGATCAAACTATTAATCCATCAAGATATGAGGTAATTATTTTTGACGATGGTTCAACAGATAACACAAATTCTATTGTCCAAACCACTGTAAAGGGGGTCAGAAATATTAAACATTATAAGAGAATTGAAAATAAGGGCTCCGCAATTACGAGAAATGATGCTATTGATCAAGCCCAGGGAAAACTAATTTCACTCTTAGATGCAGATGATCTATTAGAACCTCAAGCAATTGAGTCCACATTAAAGTTCATGAACAAAAATCCTGGAGTAAAATACTCTTATTCAAAACATCGAAGAGTATACGAGAAAAGTGGATTTATAGAAGATAGGCCATGTCAGGAATATTCATTTGAAGATTTGTTCCATTATAATTTTGTTGGACCTATAAAATGTTTTACACGAGAACTCCATGAAGAAATCGGAGGCTTCGATCCAGAACTTCTTGATGGTGAAGATTGGAATCATGCACTCCAAGCAGCTCTAATATTGAAAGACGGGCAATTCAAACAAAATCCAGAATTTCTTTACAATTATAAAATTAGAGCTAATAGCATCACTACTTCAAAAGGAAGTGAAAGGAAAAAAATAATCGAAAAATTCTTAACGGAGAGATTGGCTGAAAAAGGAATCTTTGGAGAGGTTTATAGAAGCCATAAAACTGATGAAGGGTATAATTACTATGATTGGAGGATAAAAAATGAAGGAGCGAAGTAATGCACTTGTTATCGGTTACCGAGGACATCAGATTGCTGAACATGTTAAATCTTTAGAATTTTTAAGAAAAAAAGGATTAGTTGGGAGAATTAATGTTCTAGCTTCAAGAATTTCTCAGGATGCCATTGTGAGTTCTAGCAATTATCCGGTCCAAGTTAATTATGACTCTGAAATACAAAGAGATTATGCAGAGTCTGGCTCTGAGAATCCTGAAAGATTTTCTAAATATTGTGAAGATATAAAAGATGTTATATTGCAAACAAACTCGAATTTAGTTTTACCAACAACAGATAGAGCCGTTATTGCTACTGCCAATGTTTTTAACAAAGAAAACTATGGAGGTGTTGTTTTAACCTCAAGTCCAAGTCTCCCGATTGTTAATCTTTTCCAAGACAAGGCTTCAACTTATCGTTTTTTTTATGAGCAAAATCTTTTTAAAACTCCTTCGTATCAAGTTATTAATTCGTCTGACTTAGATAATCTAAACGATGATAAATTATTAACTAAATTTATTGCCCCTTATTTTGCAAAGCCTGTTTGTCCCCAAAAGGGTGGAAGTACTGGCGCAAGGGAAGTTTCTAGTATTAAACAACTTCGTACACTAATGGATGAAAACTTGCAATATAGAGATTATATAGTCACTGAATTTCTAAACGGCCCAGAGATAAATCACACAGTTATAATTAATCCAGATGGTAGTGTTGCCACTCAATGTACTTATGAGGAGATTCCAAATGCTGGAGAAAGGCAGAGAGTTAATATTTGTAATGATGAATTGAACGCTTTAGGTCATAGATTTGGTGAAAAAATAAAAAATAGTTTTGAGTCTTTAGATTTTAGGAGTGTTTACAATTTCGATTTTTTGATGAATAAATCTAACGAACTTGTTTTAAGCGAGATTAATCCTGGAAGATTTCCTGCTTGTATGGGTGTTTTCAATCAAGGAAAGTATAATTCACTTGAACCCCTACTCCTTGCTATTGTTGGGAAATCTGAGAAATATCCTGAAAGTTATACTATCGGTAAAATTTTCAGGAACGAGGTTCTAGATAATTTGAGATAATTTTATTCAATTCTTCTAATTCATTTTCAAAGCTGTGTGAAGCTTTTTCAATTTTAACAAATTCAACTTTTTGGAATCTTTTAATAAATAATTTAGATTCTGAAATATCAACTACTCTGTCCTTAGTTCCATGTATAATTAATGTAGGTATTTTATCTGTATAATGTTTTATAACGTTCTCCCACTTTTTTATATCATCAATATATTTTAACGTTATCTTGTGTTTTATCTTTGGATCTGGAAATAAGTAATATTTATTTTTGTTAAAAAATTCTTTTTGTCTTTTCAATTCCCTCATTTCACTTGTATTGAATAAATCTATTCTCGGTGCAATCGCTATTATTCTTTCAACCTTCCTGAATAATTGTTTTGATGCTAATAAAATTTCACTTGCGGATTTACTGTATCCAATTATTGATCTGATAACATACTTCTTTTTATGAAAATAATTTACTATTTTGAGTAGATCTTCTATATCTTTAGAGTATGTAGAATCTTCTAATTTTCCTTCTGAATCTCCATTTCCAGAAAAATCAAACCTAAATATATTGAATTTTTTGTTTAATTTTTTTGATAGAAATTTTTGGATATTTGAATTTTTTGAACCTCTGCTTCCATGACAGATTATTATTAATTCCTTAGTATTCTTGTTTGTATCGAATATTCCTGTAAGTTTCTTAGGATAATTATTTTTAATTCTTACCATATCAACTAATTTGGAACAAGGTTTTTATATTTTTTTAATCACTCCGGTTCGAGTAAGAACGCTTCGGGGAGGACTCTGCTCAAACTTCACTCTAAAATTTTTCAGAAGAATAAAACAGATAATGAAAAATTCGAGCAAAGATTTTCGCCTCCGACTGTCTCCGGTTCGAGTAAGAACGCTTCGGGGAGGACTCGAACCTCCGACAACACGGTTAACAGCCGTGCGCTCTACCTGCTGAGCTACCGAAGCAATAGTAAATAGAAATTTAAATCATTTTTAAAACTTGTCCTCTAAAAATAGACCGTTCTCTACTCATCCATATCTTCTTTCAATCCCAAATCTTCTCCACTAAACTTCCTTCGTGAGACGTTCTGCTTTTCTAAATACGCAAAAACATTTCCGTGTTTCGCTCCTTGAATCAACAATACGATTGCTTGGGTAACAGAATCTAGATGCTCACTATCGACAATTACTCCTACGCTATTCTCATTGATTACAATAACCGCCCCAGTCAAATTCTCTATTGTCTTTCTTGCTTTTCCTTCTGTTCCGATTAACCTAGCCCGAACTTCCTTCAGATTCTTCCGATGAGTATGCTCTTTGACGTTGATAAACTCCAATACAAAATCCTCATTTTTTAGAAGTAATGCGTCCTCTACATCAAAACCAAAATCCACAGCACGTATAATCTGCTCTACGGTATACTCATTCAGCTCGGAACCCTTCAAGCTAACCGATCCTTTTTTAAAACCAATTTTGATCTTGACTTTATCTTCAATTACAGGCACAGCTTTCTTGATCTTGTTCATTTTCTCAACGATTACATTTCTCATAGTGTATAAAAATAAAAGAAGTTTATAAGATTAATTAAAACTCACTCTTCCCGCTGTCCAACTTACCCATCGACTTTAACTTCGCAACCTGATTGGGAGTATACTTGAACAAAACGTCTCCCTTGTCCTCGTCGAATTCCCAGGGCTCCACAATTATTGCATCACCTTCCCTCAACCAAAGCCCCCGTCTCTTCCGACCGGGCACTCTGCAATTCCGTGTCTTTCCATCCATACATGAAACAATCATTCGCGAACCTCCGCACCTCTGCGTGATAATCCCGATAACCTCTTTATCGGAAGGCAACTTCACCCAGCTCGAAACTTCCTGTCCGGGTGCGAAAACTTTCGCTTTATTTTTCTTCGATTTATCTTTAAATTTGCTAAACGCCATATGTAATTCTACAAAGATTCATTTATAAACTTCACTTAAAGAAGTGCTAGTGCAAATGGAACCCTGTCAATATCGACAACGCTCTCGTCATTCACAATTCCCAACTCTTTCGCAATCTCCACTGATCTTTCTCCGACAAAATTAAATGTCGCGTCCTCGTCGTTACATCTGGAAATCTCTTCCTGAGCTTCTTCACAGTTCATAACATCGCCTTTGAAAAAATTACCTGACAAATCTAAAACTCTTTTTCCGTCAATTAGCTTCCGACCGAAAAGTTCCTCGTCACAAACAGCGACGACCCATCGATACGATTTATGAATCTTCAGTAGAATATCTTTACCCATAACAAAAGAAAAATGAATCAGTTTATAAAATAATCGTCCCCGCAATTACTTTTCCGAAGAATTTTATCTTATGAAAAAAATGACCTCCTCCGCACCCTGAAGGTTCTCCCTTCGGTCGAATCGTCTTCGACGAGTGCGGTTTCCTAGTGATGTTCGTCTTGGTTTCTGACGTAATTCTGGACAACATCAAGCTGAACAAAACCAACCGACGACGCAAATTTTCCTCTGCTCCACAAATGTCCTCGAGGATATCGAAGCCTTGCATTTTCTTTGTGTTCGAAAAACAATTTAGCCGAACCCCCCCTCAAAATTTGTAAAACTTTCGAAACAGAAAAACTGAATTTCACGAGGACAATGCAGTGAACATGTTCAGCCTGAACATTCAACTCGATTATTTTTATTCCGTTTCTCGACGCTGAACGTCTTATGCATGCTTCGAGAAGTTTTGCATTTTCCAATTTCCGAAACATTTTGTAACGATATTTCGTACACCACTGAAGGTGAAACATC
>JAGLLG010000002.1 GCA_023140635.1 Candidatus Pacearchaeota archaeon
CGGGTTCAATCCCCGGTTAGGGCGTTCTGCATAACATGCCACTTGCATGGGTGGACTTTGTCTACATTATATTTTTGTCTACAAAATTGTCTACATTCAGAATTATTTAATTATTTTCTTTAAATCCTTATATTCTTTCAACATAAGTTCTATCGTCGGTCTTATATTCCCCTCATTCTCATAAGCCTGCAAAGTCGCATAATAATCTCGTTGATTCTTCAAATCAATATTCAGGGGAGGTAATCCACTCTTCAATAGAATATTGTTCAACAGAATCCTTCCGACCCTACCATTCCCATCTGCAAAAGGATGAATGTTCTCAAATTGATTATGTACAACTGCCGCTAGAAGTATTCCCGGGTATTCTGAGTTGTATTTATTGTACCATCTAACTAACTCTCCAAGAAGAGTGACCACCCTAGTTGAAGGCGCCCCTTCGTGAACAATTACACCAGTTCCAGTCCGAACTACAACCTCTTCACCATTTTTTCTGAACTCCCCTGCAAAATCTTTAGAATTCTTAAAAACAATTTTATGAATTTCCTTTATCAAATCCAAAGAAATATGATCCTTTGTTTTTCTTATAAAACCAGTAGCCTCATCTACACCTAAAGCCTCTGCAATATCCTGTTTTGATTTTTCAACAGGCCAAATACCTTTTTCAATCACATTCTCAGTTTCCTTTAATGTAAGCTCACTTCCTTCAATAGCATTTGTATTATAACTAAAAACTTCTGAGAATTTTTTCCAATCAGTCTCAGACAAGTGAATAACTTTTAAGTTTGCCTCAATTTCCAGCCTTTTAATAAATTCGATTTCTTTTTTAGAAATCTTATCATGTAATGGATCTTTGATTATTTTATATTTATTAATTTCATCTAAGATGAGTTTTTCTGCTTTTTCTTTTCTATCTTCCAAAACTTCGGCAGATAAATCTGTTCCAAGTAGCTTTCTAACCTTATGAATTTTCCCATCTTCCCTAAAAGAATGAGCTAACCAATATCGAGTTTTGCCGTAATAGTTTCTTTTCTCAATATACATAATAGTATAATAGTGTCTACATATTTAAATGTTTCTACATTTTTGTCTACAATACGCTCAGCGAACATCGGTTAGAACACTTCACCACCCAAACAAAAATCATCACTTCTCCAACCTACCCAAAACATCCAGTAAAATACCATCTCTCAACCCTTTATTCCCTGTATCACTAACACATTCAAACCTATCTTTCTCTGGATACCACTTCAAACCAATATTATAAACATCTCTTTCATTAGCTTTACTTCTATCCTCTCCAGCACCAATCTGACCTCGTAAAAAAGCCTCAATAACATCATGTTGCCCTCGTTTATTAATATCTCCACTAATATCAAATTTACCTTTTCCCATATCATACTTAATATTCATAGCTGAATACTCTAACGCCATTCAAGGAAAAACACAACTCAATTTTTAAACATTATTGCAATCTTTTATACAATTCCCCTTCTCAAAAAAAACTAATAACAAAAAAATAAAAATAATCTACTTCTTAAGACTCCTTACTGTCTCTTATTAAAACAATCTCTACAAAAAACGTCTCTTCCTTCAGTTGGCTTGAATGGTACTTCGCATTCTTTCTTACATTCAGCACATGTTGCTTTATGCATTTCTCTTGGCCCTCTATCGAAGTTATTTCTTCCGCCACCAAAGTTACCTCTACCACTGTTTCTGTTGTTGTTAAATCTTTTTCCTTCCATATTACTTTTACTCCTTTCAATCTATTATTGTAATATTAAAGAAGATAAATCTTCCATAATATCCAACATTAAAAGTTTTTGTTAGTTTAAAAAGCTATGTTCTAACACTTTTAGCCCCCCTAGGGATTTGGTATAAACATTTATTAAGTTTAATTCTATAATTAATTCATGAACATAAGCAGAACACTAACAGGAACTCTCGCGATTATTTTAGGATTAGTTTTGATAATAACTGGTTTTTATTTATACATTACATTAATCTATGGGATTCCCATTCTTATCATCGGGATTTTTATCCTTTTTAATAAAAAAGAAGACGATATCGAAAAAATAAAAACTAAAACAAAAGGAGGTAAAAAATAAAATGACAGATATAATCGTTACAACTGGAAACGAAGTTGCTGGAAAAAAGATTATTCAAATTCTTGGAATTGTCAAAGGTAGCACAGTAAGAGCAAGAAATGTAGGAAGAGACATTGGAGCGAGTTTTAAAAGTCTTATCGGAGGAGAAATAAAAACATACACTGAAATGTCAAAGAACTCGAGGGACGAATCATATAATCGAATGGTTAATGAAGCCTTAGACTTAAACGCTAATGCAATTATCGGAGTTAGATTTACAACCTCTATGATAATGCAAGGAGCTTCTGAAATGCTTGCATATGGAACTGCAGTTAAAATTGTTTAAATAAAGTTTTCTATTCAAAACACATGCACTCAGGTTCATAATATTCCTTCGGATGTTTGCACGACGGACATTCTTCCGGAGGTTCTGTCCCTTCATAAATATATCCGCACTTACTACATTTCCAATTTATTGGTTTATCTCGTTTGAAAACATCCCCTTTCTCAACCATCTCAAGAAGCTTTTTGTATCTCTCCTCATGTTTCTTCTCCACCTTAGCAATTTGATCAAATAATTGTGCCGCTTCCTCATTACCTTCTTCTCTAGCCTCCTTTGCAAAAGTTGGATACATATCCTCAGTTTCATAATGCTCACCCTCAACTGCCGCTTTCAAATTAGCCTTAGTATCTCCGATACCCTTCAATAACTTAAACTCATCTTTTGCATGTTGCCTTTCATTATCCGCAGTTTCCTCAAATATCTTAGCAATATAATGGTATCCTTCATTTCTTGCAACCTTCGCAAAATACGTATACTTATTCCTCGCCTGACTTTCACCAGCAAATGCGGCCTTTAAATTTTCCTCAGTTTTACTCATTTTACACCTTAAGATAATAAGATAAATTTACGTTTATAAATCATCTGTTTATTCAAAATACAAACTGGCTCCTAACACTCCAGGATGTTTCAGCTTACTCCATAAAATTGGAGTCTTTTTTGGAAGATGAAAATATTTAGCTGAATGTTTTCTTACCATTCTCAAAAATTTATTCCCACATTCACTTACCCCTCCTGCTAAAATAACAACTTCCGGATCAAAGCAATGAATAAGGGACGCAATTCCTTGCCCATAATATTTAGTGAATTCTTCTAATATTTTATTCGCTTTTGAATTCTTCATCTTAATCAATTCATGAAACAATTTTGGTTTCCCAAATACCTTCGTAGTCACCCTTCGCAACCTCTTTGAAGCAGCTAAACTTTCAAAATCCTGACCACCATCCAAAATAATATGTCCAAGCTCCCCACCATATCCTTCTCCACGATAAAGTTTACCATCAATAATAACTCCCCCACCAATTCCAGTCCCAAGAGTCAAGATAATAAAATTTCTTTTTTTACAACCAAGTTTCAACTCAGCAAAAGCAACACAATCAGCATCATTTTTAACAACCACCGAAACTTTAAATTTATCTTGTAGTGCCTTCTTTAAATTATAATTTTTTAAAGGCAAGTTAGGTGTATTTTTTATCGTCCCATCTTTTAACGGTCCAGGAGAAGCTACAGCAATACCTTTTATATCTCTAGACATATAATCTCCGACGAGCTCAAAAATTCTAGTCTTTATCCCTGTTGAAGTTTTTGGGGTTTTTTCTCGATAATATTTTTCTATTTTTCTATTTTTAATAAGAGCTATTCTTAAATTAGTCCCGCCCAAATCAATTGCAATAATCTTACCACCCTTAGAAACTTTCATAAAAATAAAAGACTTCTAACGTTTAAAAAACTATTTATAAAGAACCATAAAATTCAAAACCTTTCCCTTCTTTGATACTTAGTATGCAACAACTTCTCCGCTTTCTTACTAAGCGGTTTCCCAAGATACTTCTTATAAATCTCCTTAACAATCGGATTCTCATGCGACCTCCTCAACTCCTTCTTCGAATCCTGCTCATACAACGCCTTACTCCGCAACTTCAAAACATCCTCGTCAAAATAAATCGGCTGTCCTCCCCCGCCAACACAACCACCAGGACAAACCATCATCTCAATAAAATGATACTTATCTTTACTCTCCAACAACTTCCGAATATTCGCCCCACCATTCGCACACGCATACTTAATAGTTTTACCACCCAACTTCACCGACCCCGTTTTTATCCCTGCAAAATCCCGAAGATTATCAAACTCAACCTTCTTCAACCTCTTCCCCGTCGCCACCTCATAACCCGTCCTCAACGCCGCCTCCATCACCCCGCCAGCATTTCCAAAAATATCCCCAGCCCCACTCGCAATCCCAAGAGTCGGATCAAAATCCTGTTCCTCGAGATTCACAAAATCAATCTTCTTCTGCTTAATCAACCTCCCCAACTCCCTCGTCGTGAGAACATAATCAACCTCAGTATTCAACTCAGGACGCGTAGACTCAAACTTTTTCGCAACACAAGGCATCACACTCACGACGACGATATCCTTCGGTTTTATCCCAGCCTTCTCAGCATAATACGTTTTAATAAGCATCCCCAACATCTCATGAGGACTCTTACACGTCGACATATTCGGAATCAACTTAGGATAAAAATGCTCCATCATTAAAATCCACGCCGGACAACAAGTAGTAATCATCGGAAAAGGCCCCCCCTTCTCAATCCTCTTCAACAACTCCGCAGACTCTTCCATTATCGTAATGTCAGCACCCAAATCCACATCGAACACCTTATCAAAACCGCACTTCCTCAACGCTGTAACCATCTTTCCCGTCACCAACGTCCCAGGTTCCATATCAAAAAGCTCCCCCAACGCCGCCCTTATCGACGGTGCCGTCTGAGCAACAACATGCTTCCGAGGATTATTCAATGCCTTAACAACTTCTTTCAAATGCGACCTTTCAGAAATAGCCCCCACCGGACAATTAATCAAACACTGCCCGCACTTTATACACGCAATCTCCGATAAATGCTTTTCATTATAAGGCGTCACATGCTCATCATGAGCCCGACTCGCAAAATCTATAGCCGAAATAGCTTGTATTTTCTCACAAACTTGGACACATCGTCCACAATTAATACATTTATTATTGTCTCTAACAAGCGCCGCACCAAGTTCCGAAAGATAATTTTTAATCGATTTGAATCTCACGTTACCTAGACCAACCTGTTCATAAATTTCTCTAGCTTCAAAATCATCAGACAACCCACCAATATCCGCGCCAGGATTCATCAGTTCCATATTTCTTCTCCTAGCTTTCAAAATTCTTTTAGAAGATGTAATAATTTTAGAATTCTCTTTAACTTTTGTAGAACAAGCAGTTACCAATTTCCCATCAAGTTCAACCAAACATAATCTGCATCTTGCTTCAGGAAACAAATTTTTATGATAACACAATGTTGGAATTTTTATATTTTGTCCTCGACATATCTCTAAGATTGTCTTCTCCCCATCAACTTCCACTTTTTTCCCATCAAGAATAATTTTCATTTCAAATACCCCATATAATCTTTCTTAAAATGTTTAAGACTAGTTAGTATATGATTCCCACAAGACCGTCCAAGCCCACATAAACTCGTCTCCTGGATATGCTCCGCAAATTCTTTTAATAATTTTATATCACTTTTATCTGCTTTCTTACTCTTTATTTTTTTTAGCAGATTTACCAACCTTATCGTACCCTCCCTACAAGGAGTGCACTTTCCACATGATTCATAAGTATAAAATTTCGCAATACTCAAACAGATATCTACAATATTATGTTTTTCTCCTATAAAGATTATACTAAACGCACCATGCTGACAACCCTCTTTACAAATAGTATTCTGAGATACAGAGAGATTTTTATTTACAGGCATTATTCCTCCAAAACAACCAAAGGCCATTGCCTTTAATTTTCCATTAGGTTTAACAGTGTCAAGAATCGTCGACATCTTAACACCCAATTCCCATTCATATACTCCAGGATGGCAGACATCTCCAGAAATTGAAAACAATCTATAATCTGGATTCCAATCATCATAAACCAAAGCCTGAGGAACACAAGTTAATGTCTCGACGTTGTTTATAACAGTAGGTTTACCCCAGAGTCCCTCAACAGTAGGATGTGGAGGTTTATACATTGCATTTCCACGATTACCCATTATCGATTGTAAAATCGCTGTCTCTTCACCACAAATATATGCCCCAGCACCCCTCACAATCTCAATTGAAATTTTCATCTTAGACTTTTTTAAAATTTCACTTATTTTTTCCTCAAGTTCTTCCCTAAGATAATCATACTCTCCCCGAAGATAAATAAAACATCTCTTAGCTTTCAGAACATAAGCTGCAATTAATAACCCCTCAATCATTGTCTCAGGATTATTTTTCAAAATAAATTTATCTTTAAAAGTTCCAGGCTCACCTTCATCAGCATTACAAATCACATACCTTTCTTTGGCTTTCACACCAAGTGACGTTTCCCATTTCTTAGCAATTGGAAAACCTGCGCCTCCTCGACCAACCAATCCCTTCTTAGATAAAACTTCCAGAACCTTCGCTCTCCCAATTTTCTTAGCTAATCTCAACCCTTCTAGTTTCGTCTCCCTAAGTATTTGCATTTTTTCTTAATTCTCCTAGAATTTCTTTAACTCTTTTAATCGTCAACTTGGTATACGGCTCTCCATTAATTAGCATTGCTGGTGCTTCATCACAACATCCTATGCATGAAGTTTTATAGACCGAAAATAAATTATCCTTACTAGTCTCTCCAATTTCAACTTTTAATTCCTTTTCTAAAAACTTTTCTATATCCCTACCCTTATTCAAAACACAACTCGGGGATCCACATAACTCTATCACATATTTTCCTTGTTTTTCAGTTTTTAACATTGTATAAAATGTAGCTACACTATAAAGTTTAGATATAGGAATATTATACTTTTTACTAATCTCTTTTAAACTTTTTTCAGAAAGATATCCTTCCTTATCTTGTACTCCCTGCAATATATTCAAGAGAATTTTATCCTTCATCCTTTCACCAACTCTCTCAACTTTTTCTCAGGATTTTTAACATTACAAATAGCAGAACTAACTGCAATTCCAGAAGCCCCAAGTCTCATTGCAATTTTCACATCTTCAAAAGAATGAATCCCCGCACCAACGAGAAATTTCATTTTCAACTTCTTTTTTATCTTTTCAATTAACTCTGGTTTAGATTCTGAAACAGAAAGCTTTCCTCCGACAAGTTCTGGAGGCTCTATTACCAAATAATTAGGCTTCAACTTTTCAATTTTCAAAGCTTCCTTCAATGAAGAAGCAAAAACCACACTCTTCAATCCAACCGCATTACATCTTTTAATTGTTTTTTTCAAAACATCAAATTTTAATTTATGTTCAGAATGATTCAAGAAACTTCCAACAGCCTTATCCGACTTTACAGCCTCTGGAAGAACAAATCCTGTTGCCCTCCCCGTTTCCAAATAATCAACATGCTGACTATAAACCTTTAATTTAGTCTTTTTAACAATTTCATAGATATCACTTGCCTGGACTCCGACGAGAATATTCTTATCAACTCTTTCAATTTTTTTAGCTAAATTAACAGCATCACTGCCTTGCTTATAAGTTTTAAAATTCACCATAATTATCGGCTTCATTTTGAATCACCTTTCCTTAAAAGAATATACTCAGCATGACTCCAACCCAAAGGATTTGCCCAATAAACCATTTTTCTTGCCCTAAAATTTTTAACAGATCTCTCGGCTTTTTTCATTTCATTTATAATTCTTGAATTAAACTCAATTTCATGAGACTTCCAATCATCATACTCCTCTTTCGTCGCGATGTGTTCCGGCAAGAATCCATCCGAGAAAAAAGAAACTTCCCTTAACCATTTAACACATTCATCATAGCCTTTTCTATTCTTAACTTTTTTGTAGAATCTTGCAGCAATAGCAGTAAGGGCACACCAACTCCCAGAACCCCCGGTATACCAATGCCAATCGTCACAAACCTCAAATTTCCGGAATCTCCTAAATCCCCCAATTTCACAATCCCATATATGTTTTCGTAAATAAGCCAAAGTATTTCTCAAGATATTATCATCATCAACGACACCAAAATAAAAAGGTGCTAACTGAGAAATATCTGGGGAATCAGGAAATCTCCGGTTCTTAATATAAATTTTAAGTTTTTTATCAAACAATTTCCGCTCAATATTCTTCTTTATTTTCTCTGCCTTTTTATCCCATTCCTTGCTCTCTTTCTTATGATTCAAGATCTCCGCAATTTTAGCAGCGTCCTTTAATCCCCTATAACAAGCACAATTCACCCAAAGATCATAACCCTTCTCAAGCTTCTTATATTCGTGAATACTTGAATTAGTTTTAACCAATCCAAATTTTGAATAAGAAAATATCAGCTTAACAACAAGTTCTACAGTAGTCCACATATTTTCAATAAATGTCTCTTCTTTATTATGCAGATAAGTATCATATATTCCATGTAACAACAATCCCTCATTATCATTTTGTACTCTTCTTGTTACTGAAGGCAATCCAGAAGAGGTATACCTCTGAAAAACCTCTTTATAATTTTCTATTTTAACCGCCTTCTTCATAAAATAATAAAATTTTTCAGATGCACCAACCATCCCTACACGATTTAATGCTTTACTAATAATAACACTATCTCTCGTATAGATATAAGGATACGCTGCATCTTTCGGAGTCGCAAGTATACCTCCATTTTTTAATTGCAAGGATTTTACAACTTCCTCACTTCTTTTTAATAAATCTACTTTCTTTTTTGACTTTTTAGAATTTGAAACCATAATCATGTCCTGCATTTTTGCTATAAATTGTAAAAACTTCCAAACGATTTTTTCCAGTATTGATAAGTCT
>JAGLLG010000020.1 GCA_023140635.1 Candidatus Pacearchaeota archaeon
TTACAACTACACTTGTGCTTTCAAAAGAGTAGGGTCAACTCTCTACTCTTTTGTAGTATTTTTAGAATAAATATTTATCGACGAAGACTTGTTCAACTAATCGCTCTCATCCACAACTTAAAAGGGGTGGATTTCCCGCTCGAGAATTAAAAAAGGCGGTTGTGACTCTCAGCCTTAGACAATTGCCGCAAAAAATATTTTAAAGCGATTAGATAAAAAGTTAAACCCCCCTACAGGTCATTTCTCCGAAATTCTCAATCGCAGTTTTTTCGCTTCGCTAGAAATCCTGCGAAGGGGGTCATAAAATTTAATTAATATGCTTTTTCAGCTGAACCGTCTGCTACAGCCTTTTCAGCGTTATCTTTAGACATAATTCTACACATTCCGCAACCACAACTAGTGCAACTACCTTTACCCATGTAACCACCACGCGCGGTCTGCGTCATCTTAACGTCCTTCATTTCTTTTTTTTCCTTACATTTAACACAATATCCTTCCATATTTTACCTCCTTCAATTTAGTTTGGCGTCTGCCGTTTAAGTTAGATCTTATGTACTTCATACCTTTCTCCACAAGCAAGACATTTTAAAAAAACTTTCCCTTTAACATTTTCTAATTCAGTATCTGGCTTCCTGCATTTATGGCAAAGCACAAATCGTTTGATGTATTTCTCAATCTTATTATTAATATCGTTCGAAGAGAGTTTTCTCGATAAAATTAACCTTTCTCCCCTTATTTCACTCGAACTTGCTAACTCCTTATTCAAGAATTTCATTAAATGATCTGGATTTCTCCGAATACAAGTAACTATTTGTCCAAAATTAGTAATAATAGTCTTTGTTCCTTCGTGATGCCCCTTAACTTTTAGAACTTCAAACCTCTCGCATTCTTCAACTGGCTTGATTTTCTCGTACGCTTTGTCTAGTAATGATTCGTAATTCATGAAGTTTACATGAAAACTTCCTTTATAAAATTTACATAGGCGTAAACCTACCAAAAACCTTTTAAACAGTATATTACAACTATTATAAATTCTAAGTGTGTTATACTCTAAAATGGATGAAGATTTAAAGAAAAATGTTTTGTCAAGCGGTACTAGTTTAGTCGGGCTTGTGTGTAAAGATGGTATTGTTATGGCCGGGGATCGAAAAACAACAGCTGGTGGTCAAATTGTTATGAACAAAAATTCAGATAAAGTTATTCCCATTAATGATTATTTAGTTACTTCTGGTACTGGTGTAGCTTCTGATATTGATATGTTGCAAAAATTGGTAAAGGCGCAGTTAAGAATCAAAGAATTAAGGGATAAAAAAAGGGTTACAGTTAAGGAAGCGGCAAATTTAATTGCTACAATAAGTTATAGGAATATTAGGCAACCAGCTATGATTCAGTTCATGGCGGGATTAATGGTTGGAGGAGTAAATGAAGATGGTTCAACAGAACTTTATTCTATTGAACCCGCTGGAAGTGTGATGAAGGTTGAGGATTTTGATGCGAACTTTTCCTCAGGAATGCCGTATATACTTGGATTGTTGGAAAAATCTTACAAAAAAGATTTAACGATTGAGGAAGGAGTAGAGCTGGCAATTGAATCGATTCGGGCGTCTTCTGAACGAGATACTGGGTCCGGATGCGGGATAGACGTGTTCACAATTACAAAAGATGGGATCAAACATGTTTCAAAACAAAGGGTAGAGAAAGTTTACAAGGAACATAATTAATTATTATAATAGAAAATGGTAACCACAGGGGTCACGAGAACCCTATTCAAATAATCTCTAAAATAAAAATATGGCAGATATCTTAAAAACTATAGAAACCGAATTGCCGAGAGGTGTAGTTAGTTCAACTATCTTCGAAGGGGCAAACATCATAGTTTATACTACAGATAGTGCATTTTTCAAAAATGGCGATGCGGCAATTAAGGATGTCGTGAACACAATTAAGAAAAGGATTGAACTTCGGGCGGACAAATCGCTTCTTATGTCTCCAGAGGAAACTGAAAAGAAAGTCAGAGAGATCATACCAAGGGAAGCTGAACTTGTGCAAATCATCTTCGACCCACAAAGAAGCACATTAATTCTTGAAACAAAGAAGCCAGGTCTAGCAATCGGAAAGGGTGGTTTCCTTCTGAAGGAGATTAAACAGGCAACAATGTGGACACCACAAGTTCAACGTTCTTCCGCTATTCCATCCAAGATTACAGATAAGATACGAGAGGTTCTTTATCAAGACAATACATACAGAAAGAAATTTTTAAACAACATTGGGGAGAAAATCTACAAAGGGTGGAATCCTGAAAAAATGGAAGAATGGGTGAGAATTACAGCTCTCGGTGGAGGACGGCAAGTTGGAAGAAGTTGCTTTCTTTTGCAAACACCTATATCAAAAATTTTAATCGATTGCGGAGTAGATGTATCTTCTAGCGACAAAAATAGATATCCTTACCTTGAAATCCCTGAATTTGACTTGACAACACTTGATGCGGTTATCATATCTCATGCGCATTTAGATCATTCGGGTTTAGTTCCTTATTTGTATAAGATGGGATATAAGGGTCCGGTTTATATGACTGCTCCGACGCGAGACATTGCCGCACTAATGGCACTTGATTTCATAGGCGTAGCATACAAACAGGCTGCGGCTCCGTTATTCAAGTCAACAGATATTAGGAACATGGTTAAACATTCAATCTCACTAAACTATTGTGAGGTAACTGACATCACACCTGACGTCAGAATCACGTTATACAATGCAGGTCATACGCTTGGTTCGGCAATGATTCATTTCAACATTGGGAATGGACTTCATAATTATGTATATTCTGGTGACATTAAATTCGGTAAATCCCGTTCACTTGAAGCTGCTACCTCATATTTTCCACGAATCGAAACTCTTCAGTTAGAATCCACTTATGGAGGTAAGGATTGTAACTATCCTCCGCGAAAAGAGTCTGAACAAGAATTAATCAATTTCATAAATGGGATTATATCTAATGGGGGGAAAGTTTTACTTCCTGAATTGGGGACAGGTCATGCTCAAGAAAAAATGCTTATCATTGAAGATGCAATGGAAACGGGGAAAATTCCGAAGGTTCCCGTTTATATTGATGGAATGATTTGGGACATCAACGCAATCCACACAGCTTATCCTGACTTTTTGTCAAACTCATTACGTGCTTCAATTTTCGCAAACAAAAATCCGTTTACATCAGAGATATTCAGTCGAGTTGGATCACCACAAGAAAGGAAAAATGTTATTGGTGGCGGACCTTGCATAATCCTTGCAACATCAGGTATGCTTGTAGGTGGGGCTTCTGTGGAATATTTAAGGGAATTTGCGGATAGTTCGACAAATGGGTTGTGTTTGTCTTGTTATCAGCCTCCAGGAGGACTTGGTAGGCAACTTCAGGACGGGATTAAAGAAGCGACATTCAATGTTAATGGACGAGATGTAATGGTTCCGCTTAGACTTAAGTTTCTCTCAATTGAAGGATTCTCTGGTCACTCCTCTAGGAATGAGCTAATGGCATTTGTAAGTCAGGTAAATCCTAAACCTCGAAAGATTCTTATTAATCATGGAGAGCAATCCCGAGCTCTTGACCTTGCGTCGAGTATTTACAAGTCAAAAAGAATTGAGACATCTGTGCCGAAGAATTTGGAAACGGTTCGGTTGCGATGATTTTATTTTTCTAAAACTCTATCTTTAAAAACTATAATCCTTTAATCCTACTAAGAGGTACAAAGTGAAACATAAATTATCTATAACATTGATTCTTTTGAGTATGTTTTTGGTGACGCAATTTATCGGACTTTTCGTCGTCAATGCTTATGCTCCTCAAACAATTCTTGATCCAGCGACGGGAGAAAGCACACAAGTTCCTGGAAGCGGACTTCCTTTTGGTCTTGAATTGTCCGAGGATGACTTTAGTAAAAATCCCTTACAAATTTTATTTAGAATTTTATTTAATCTCGTCCTGGTATTAGCAATCTTTTTTATTCTAATGAAATATAAGTGGAGAACAATTATCCGGCTTTGGTTCTTCTTCGTTGTGACTCTTGCTCTTGGCATTGCAATTAATGCCTTCTTAAAATATACCCTATTAACAAACGTCTCAATCATCGCTCTCGCGATTGCAATCTCTTTATCGTTTTTAAAAATCTTTAAACCTCACATGCTCGTCCACAACGCTACCGAACTTTTAATCTATCCTGGAATTGCCGCAGTCTTCGTTCCAATTTTAACTCCCCTTACTATAATCCTCCTTCTAATCTTAATCTCTATCTATGATATGTGGGCAGTTTGGAAGTCTGGTATCATGCAAAAGATGGCGAAGTTTCAGATGGAAGAATTAAAAATATTCGGAGGATTCTTGATTCCTTCGCTTACCAAGACGGCTAAGACTCAAATTGCGAAAATAAAACAAAAGTACAAAAACAAAAAAATTCCTGGGAAAATAAAGAAAAAGAAATTCAAGGTCAACCTCACAATCCTCGGTGGTGGTGATGTTATTTTTCCGATAATAACTGCAGGAGTTTTCATGCGAGCGTTTGGAATAATTCCAGCACTCTTTATAATTTTTGGTGCGTTTGCGGGGTTAGTATTTCTGTTCTCTATAACCGAGAAAGGAAAATCATATCCTGCAATGCCCTACATTTCTGTTGGAATTTTCTTGGGGATGTTATTAGCAAAATTAATGAATTTTATTTAAGGTAATCTCCATAATTATATGTTAAAAATACTTAGGTATACCCATAAATTGTATCAAAGTAATAAACGCTTATTTTAAACTTTATCGTTTGTAACTCCTTCCAAAAGACAACAGTAGAAAGATTTATAAATGGTTTCTATATCTTAGTAGTGAAAATGATATCAAAACCTGAGTTAGTTAAAAAATTGAAAGGTTATTTTGACCTGAATATTTATGAAACAAAAGTATGGTTAGCTTTGCTTTCAAAGGGTATCTCCTCGGCAGGAGAGGTTTCAGAACTCTCTGGAGTTCCTAGAAGCCGAACTTATGATGTTTTTGAATCTCTTGAAAAGCAAGGATTTGTAATCCAAAAATTAGGTAAACCTGTAAAATATATCGCGGTGAAACCTGAAATCGTTATCGAGAAATTGAAAAATAACACTATTAAGCTCTCTGAAGAAAAGGTAAAAACATTATCTGGTTTAAAAGATACTACAGAATATAAAGAATTAAAAGAGCTTCATAAAACAGGTTTTGAGCCGACTAAGAACCATGAACTTTCTACCTCAATTAAGGGACGAAGCAACCTTTATTTACAAATGAAGACACTTATGGAAAGTTCTGAAAAGATGGTATACCTAACATCTTCAGCTTATGAGCTTTTGTCAAAACAAAAAATGTTTAAAGATATTTTTACGAAATTAAAGAAACGAAAGGTCGATGTTAAGGTTATGATTTCGGATGACAAGGACGAAGCAAATAAGTTATCGAAGAAATTAGGTGTTACAATTAAGTCTAAACCAATCAACTCTCGTTTCATTATCTCTGATAGATCTGAGCTTATCTTTACGATTAAACCAACAAACGTTCACGAAGATTTTGATTATGGTGTATGGATTAATTCTCCATTTTTCATAAGTTCGTTGGTATATTTATTTGATACTGCTTGGAAAGATTAAGAAACCAATTAAGTTTATACAATGTTCTCTCCGTGTGCGACCTACAGACATATGTCGTACCCTAAAATAATAAACCAAAATCATTAAAAATTTCGTCAGGCGTCTTCTTTTCTAAGCTCGTATGCGGTCTGAAATGATTATATCGCATTCTCCAAAGTTCAGGATCTCCATTGCAAAAAGGAAATTCTCTTTTGAAAGTTTGAAACAATCTTTCAACTTTTCCCTGAGTTGTTGGAGAATGAATTGCTCCGCGAATATGCTCAATTCCTCGTTTCCTAAGCTCTCTATCAAACTTTGAGTGCTTACTCTTAGAACCATAAGCCGAACCATTATCTGTTAGAATTTGCTTTGGTTTCCCATAAATTTTTATTAATTTATCAATCAAATTTATCACGATATTTGTCGTTACAGAATTAACTGGAAGGAAAGCCAAACTTTTTCTTGAACAATCATCAAGCACAGAAATAACATATTTGTCGTCGACCTTTTGATCACTATGGTCAATCTGCCAAAGAGAATTCG
>JAGLLG010000021.1 GCA_023140635.1 Candidatus Pacearchaeota archaeon
CACCCCTTAAATTTATAAATGCTTTCCTGATGAGTTTAAACATGGAAGATACAGATTTTGACCTAACAACAGCCTATAGTAAATTAAAACAAAAGTATGAATTACCTAATTTTAACGAATTATCTGAAAATTTCGATATAGAAAAAACAATAGACAAAGAATCCATTTTTTTAATCAGAGAAATTCGAAGGACAATTAACGAAAAACTTTCAGCGTATACTCATTTATTCGAAACTCTTCTCAATCCAACAGCAACTCCTATGTTTATGTTCTCTATCTTACGAGGAATCGACGAGGACAATAAAAAGAAAATCAAAGAAGTTTACAAAAAACTTTCAAAGTTACAAATTAAAGCTATCAAGCTAGACACAATTTACTCTGAACAAGCAGAAGTAGAATTTATCAAGAATTCTTTTAACGAATGGCAAGACTTGAAGAAGACAATCTACGAAATTATAGAAAAATTCGACAAAGATATTGAAGAAGATAATAGTTCAAAAGAACGAGGCTACTTCGGTTGATTACACCTTAATTACAAATTTCTCTTAATGGAATTGTTTCTACACTAAACGGACAAGTTAAATTCATATCAACACCTGACACATCACTTCTAATAAACTCTGTCGAAAAAAGAACATGTGTATCCAATACAACTTCTTTTTCAATCAATTCAAAATCCAACTCAATCTCATTCGAGTCAACCAAAGCATATCTTATCCCGAAAATACCTTCGCCATCTTCAAAGCTATAAACTTCCATAGAACAACTTACAACAAGACTAATACACCCATTAATTCCAGTATCTGTACACTCAACACTATTTTCAAAATTCTTCAAAGAATATTGAATTTGCTGCATATTGCAACCAGACTCTTCTAGTCCTGCAGAATCACTCTCACCAGCACTCAAATCCTCAACTTCTCCAGCGCCACCATCTTCAATTCCTTCACCCCAAACAATATTTTCTAGATTAGATTTACCTTCCGAAGACATTAGATCATCCACAACTCGCAAGACTTCGTCACCAAAAACAAAAAACAATCCAGCCAAAATCATTAAAACAACAACAAGACTTCCAGAAATAATACGTAACACCTTCACCATCCATCTGGCTAAACTAAGAAGTTTATAAGTTTATTGAAATAAAAATCCTAAATCAATTTCCATCGCAACCGTCGGCATTTTAATTTTCCAGTTCTTCAAAACCCTAGGAGCAACCTCACCAATAAATCCTACATCTTTTCCATCAACAATTACTTTTCCACATCGTCCAAGGATATAATTTGAATTTTCAACATTCTCAAGAGTATACTCTTTCCCCAGCATCTTAAAGAGATAATCAATAGCCTGTTTTAACTCAGTAAAGTTAGCCTTCTCGTTAATAAGTACCATTGCCAACCTCTCAACTTCATCCACGCCAGTCCCTGAATTTTCTAAATCACTTCTCAGGAAAACTTGCCCCATCTCAAAAATCTTTTGAGGATACCCTGCATCCGAATTCTCCGACAAAACCTGCAAAAGATTCGTCAGCATATCCATCCGAAGAACATCTCTCCCCGTCTTCGAATCCTCGACCTCAATAAAATTATTATAATCAAAATGCATCTTCTTAATATTCTTCTTAGTCACCAGATGAAATGATGAGGCCTCTAAAAATCCAAGTCCTGCGAGAATATTTCCAATAATTCGTTTAGTCTTTCCAACAGGATCTTCGAACGCAATCGTCGAAATATCTGGAATCTCAGGTTTAAAATTTTCATAACCATAAGCAATCGCGATCTCTTCAGTCAAATCAACCCAATGCAAAATATCTGTTCGATAAGCCGGAATTAAAGCAATAGACTTTCCCTTGCCCGATGAAGATGGAAATCTATTTCCCAATTTAGAGGGTACACTATTACGTGCCCGATTTTCATAACCGATACCCATCCGACCAAGATAATTCTTAATTTCCTTTTCACCAAGTTTTATACCAAGTGTCTTCTCGATATTTTTGATTTCAAAATTCAATTCTTCACAAGACATATCCGGTGAAACAAAATTCCCTTCCTTAGAATCCTTAATATTCATCTCATAAATTTTCCCACCCATATCATCAATAGTTGCAAGGATAATATTCATACACTTTTTTAGATAAGCCAAATTATGCCCAGAACACTCGATAAAAACCTCGCGCGTCTTCTCGTCGATTCTTCCAGTCTCAGCGGAATTAATAATTGGGGGCATACTCAAAATCTTATTATTAGCATCAATAAAAATCGGGAAGACCTCCTTACCATCGAGCAGATGTGCATACTCTCTCCCCGCCGGATGCCCTCGGAGAATCTGTGTTCCAGTCATCTCCTGACGCGCCTCGAGAGGTAAAAATTTTATCTCCCCAGGCTTCTTAGCAATAAATCGAATAGGCAATGAAATTTTATTAAGCGGATAAATTCCGATCGCCAACTTTTTTCTTTTCCGTCCAATAGAATTATGTAATTTCTCCTGAATATCAATCATCTCTTTAATCTTCTCGTTAGTAAATCTCAATCCCTTAACAATCGCACAAACAGTGTAAGGCCTAACAGCCTTAACAGAACTATCAATAGTCACAACATAATCTTTCTCAGGCTTATTAATTTTAAAGTTCGCAATCTTGCCTCCGCCACTAAATTGATTAATCGCTCTTGCAAGGTTTCCAAGAGATAATAGATCAGGCCTATTCGGAAAAATTTCAACAGACAATTCATCTTCAGTAACTTCTTCGACGGGAGTCCCCATCATAGTAATTTTATCTTCCAATACCTTAGTAATCTTCCCAACTTTCTTTTCCAATTCTTTTTTATTAACTGTTAGTATTGTCATCCTTTGAATAAACTCCTTTCATTTTTTCAAAATCTTTCTTAACCTTCTCCCAATAAATCTTTTCTAAATTTATTCCTTGAGAATTTGCTATTGCTAATGTAGTAAACAAGATATCTGCAAGTTCTTCTTCAATCTCTCTACCATCCCCTTCAAACTTACTTCTCTTTCCACCATATTTTATATTCATAGCCCTCGCAAGTTCTCCAACTTCTTCAGTAATCCTAGCCATCATCGAAAGTGGCTCCCAATAATCACCATAATGCAAAATTAATTCTTCTACTTTTTTTTGTGCTTCACTAATCTCCATTACTTCCTCCAAAACTTCATCTCTCTTAATTTATATATATCATTCTTGTAAACTTCTCGCAAGTCATTGATCCCAAAAAACTCTGTAATAATCCTATCAAGTCCTTGTCCCCACGCCAAAACTGGAATATGTTTACCGAACATAGGAATCGTAACCTCAGGTCTAAACATCCCAGCACCCCCAAGCTCAACCCACTTCTTATGCACAGGATGAAAAACATCAACTTCCAACGATGGTTCGGTATACGCGAAATATGCAGGTCTAATCCTAATCTTCTCATAACCCATCTTCTTATAAAACTGGATCAAATACCCTAATAGTTGCCTAAAATTCGCATTCTCATCTACAACAATTCCCTCAGTCTGATTAAACTCAAACCCATGCGACCAATCAACAGTCTCATTCCTAAAACATTTTCCAATAGCAAAATACTTCGCAGGAAATTCCTTCGTATCTCTAATCTCTCGAAGCTTCCTAACAGACAGTGAAGTAGTATGCGTCCTCATCAAAACCTTCTTCGCAATTTCTTCATCCCATTTATACTGCCAACCTTTGCTCCCATCAATTCCACCCTCCTGTGCTTGTCGCGTCTTAAACAAAATACAATCAGATTTATTTTTACATCTCGTAGGTAATTTTCCATTCATACCTTTCAAATAAAATGTATCTTGCATATCCCTCACCGGATGATCCTGCGCAGTAAATAAACTATCAAAAACCCAAAAGCCAGTTTCAATTTTATTCCCCGTCATTTCCTTAAAACCCATTTCCAACCAAATCGACTTTGCATAATCTATAGCTTGATTTACAAAATGTCTTTTCCCACCATAAATTTTCGGAACCGGCAACGACAAATCATACCTTCTAAACTCTTTCCCCTTCCAACCATTTTGCTTTATCATTTTCGGAGTCAACTGTTCAATCATATTCTTCTTTAAATCCATCAAGGAAATTTTCTTCCCTAAACTAGTCAACTTAACCCCAATCTCCTTCTTCTTTTCAACACTGACAATTTCCTTTCGAGACTTCAAATTCTGCAATGCCAACTTATCCTGTGTCTCCAATAAATCAAGTTCAAGCGGAAGCTTCTCAAGAAACAATTCCTCAAGCATCTTATTCATAATTTCCGTCGGCTTAGCACTAAGACTAAGTTTTCCAGCCTTAATATCCACAAGTGCTTTCTTCTTCAACGTCCCCAAGGCAATCTTCGCCTCGTTGTCATTCAATCCACAAACATTCTTAATCTCACTAATCAAAATCGCCTTCTTTTCAACAAGCTTATTCAAAAGTGTCCTCTCCGGAAGCTCCTTCTTCAAATAATAAATTCCCAAAATTCCCAAACTGACAACTTCCTTCTCAGAACTCTCTGTTTCAACCAATCCTTTATTCTTCAAAAATCCTACCGCCCTAAGCACTGTTGTCTTATCCTGAGAAGTCTTCTCCGCAACATCATTCAAACTAGAAAAATCTAAGCTCAACGAAGGAAGCGTAGCCTTTTCGATGGGAGACAAAAACTTCACAAGTAATTTTTCATTCATTAACAAAAATCCGATTTACCGAAATCGGGTACTACCTCCAGATTTTTGATCAGCAAGGACCTTGTTATTACATAATCTAAAATACGTTGCATTAGATATTTTAATTATCATATAAACATATAGATTTTATCTTTTTAAGGTTTAGTAAAGTAATTTACCTAGGTCCTATCTCTACCTCACCCCAGTCCAAACATAATCCGGACAACCCTCCCCCACAAATCCTCCAGCCTCGACAACCCGCAACAAATCGCAATAATCCCGCGAATCAATCCTCACCGTCGAATCCGACCCCAACCAACTCACAAAATAATACTCCGGCTCCCCGAAAAAATCGTTCTGATACTCGACCGTCCACGACGCTGTCGCAACCCCATCCAAAAAATCCACTGTTGACGGATTCACATTCACCGAATCATCTCCAATAAGATCCGCTTCCCAAATCACGAATAAATCAATCCCCTCACCGTCGCAGTCAGTCCCCTCCACCGTCAACAAAACTTGTTCTCCTTCCTTTGCCGAAACAACAGACCAATAAGCATTCGTCAAAACACACTCACTTGAAGAAGAAGAAGAAGAACCTCCCCCACTCGAACCTCCGCCAGAATCTCCCGAACTCCCACCATCATCACCCCCTGTCTCAACCGTCGTCGTAAAAACACCATCCCCAGACACAGCCTCGTTCCCAGTCGAATCATTACTCAAAACTCGATAATGATACAACGTCTCCGACTGCAAACCCGTCAAACCCACCAAATGTGAAAAAACCAAAGACAAAGCCTCGACGCTGTTCCCATAACTCGCCGTCAACCCATACTCCACAATCGAACTCGCCAACTCATCCGTCGTCCAACTCACCATCGCTGATGTCGTAGAAACCGTCGCTGTAATGTCAGAGATTGTTGGGAGTGTTGTATCTGTTGTGCAAGTCCCTAAACAGCAGTTCCCCGACGAGCAAGTTCCGGCTAAACTCGAACAATCTTGATAATTGCTGCATAAATTTGGTTTACAGATTCCTCCAATAACTGTACACTCTTGCAATTCCGTTTGAGTTATCGTAAACGTGCTCCCCCCCGTCGACTCAAAATAAATCGTCCCCTGAGACGATGCAGTTTTCGTGTCAATTAATTCCCCATTCTTATAAACGTTATAAGTTCCCGCCTGCATATCTACAAGCAAATGTTTTGCAGTTCCGGTGTAAACAGCGTCGTAAGTTACGGAATTTTGTTCTGCTCCTTCTTTTGAAAATAAAACTATCCAGGAGCTAATCTGATCTTTTATCAACGTTCCCTGCATGTTGGATATTTCTATTAATTCTGTATCAGGCATTACAGAAATCAATGTACTCGTTGGATAAAGAACATTCAAGAAATTATTATATTCTTGGACATCTGTATCGGTAGGTTCTATTTCAATTCGAAATGACCCATATTCTCGATCGTATGTCCATGGAGGATAAAATATCTCTACAAAGTTGTATCCATTTGGATAATTATTTCCTTCTCCATCTTCAAAATTTTGATCCCCTCCATCTATGTTTGGATCATCTCCTCCAATCTTATTTATCTTGAAATTATTTGGAAGAAGGGTTTTTAAAAATAATCTCCCATTTCCGTCAGAAATAGCTACAGAGTCTCCATTATAACTCCACTTACCCTCCCTTACAATAGTTTCTATTCCAGAGATTACAGGATTATTTTTTGTATGTAAAATCCACCTCTTTTTAGAAGCTCCGTCAGGGTAGTTTCCATTGCTTACTATTCCAGAAACTTTATTAAAATTTGAACTTGTCTCGTCAACTCTATCAAAAATAACAATGTAATCATGATTTCCATCTACAGATCTTAAATATATAAATTCTCTTTCAAATAATTCTAACTTATTGCTACTATATGCGGAAGTTGCATTTCCCAAAATATAATCATATTCTCCAATAACACTTTCAAATTTTATTATCCCCCCACAATACCACTGGCTCTGGGGGGTTATGTCAGAAATGCTGTTTGGAGAGACATAATGCCACAATTGTCCGCCCTCATTTGAACATTCCATAGTATCCCAGTACCACTCTTCATCTGGATCATATACTATTATACTATTTTCTGCAATAGTCCGGTAGTGATAGTTTCTCTCGTGATTCCACTTATCTCCATTTTCATAACAACCACTTCTTATTGCTAATGGGGCCCCATTATTTTTATAAATAACAAAAGAATTGGCATTTGCAGAATCATGGTTGGCAAAATAATATGGTGAATTGATAAAAGAAACATAAGTTGCATCAGGATCGTCCCAAGCAGATCTCATGTAAATCCAATCTAAATTTTGGAATCTTTTTGTTAATGATAAATTGATTTGTGAAGGAGATCTTTGTGGGGCAGAGGGATTATCCCATAAGATGTTCCAGATACTATTATATAGGTCGAGATTATAATTTCTCATGAGATAATTAGATAAATCTGCCGTGTCTGAATCTCCATTTAAATCTGCTCTATATCTAATGGCCGCAATTGTCACTGCTAAATATCTATTTTCTTCAGGACCTGTATGAGGAAACCGAACATCACCCCACCTGACCCAATCTTCTGAACTTGGTATAATTGAATGGGCCTGCCAAATTGGGAAGTTCTTGTACCATTTATTAAAATCATTATAAGTATTGGTATCTGTAGTTGCAGTATTCCATGCTTCCATAACCCACACAAGTCTTGTTACATAGGTTGCAGAGTAGTCTGGACCTGCAAACCATGGTCCTCCCATCCAGTTATGTGCGGCCATAACACCCTTCTTAAAATAAGTTTCATAATCATCACAATATTCTATTGCTTGATTGTTATAATAGTTCTCTCGTGAACCATCACCTATATTGGTTCCATCTCCATAAAAAGCTAACCCAGCCATCGTCCATCGATGAATGCCCGGAGCCTTACTTCCAAAATCAGTATAGGTTTTAGCTTCTCCAATTGAGAGATTTACAGTTTTTATAATCTCATCTATAATAAGTTTTCGTTCAGTTGTAGTCAATAAATCATAAAGATGATCATAACCGACTAAAACAGCGGGAAAAGAAGAATCTTCAAGTTCATCCCCCTCTTGGTTCGTAGCCCAATAGATTAATCTATCCTTGGCTTTTTGTCCATATTGTATTGGTGTATGTTTAGAGCTATAATCGTATCCAGATATTTCTCCTAACGTGTAGATAATTGCCCCTTTTTCTATATAGGTTAATCTTGCACTTGTTCCCATATCCTCATCAAGAGTATCATAAAAAGTCTCTATACCATCAATTCCAGATTTTAAAACCCAATCATACATCTCTAAATTAGAATTTGCTGTTCTAGCTCTTATTCCATCTATATTTTCAGAGTTAATATACATTCTAGGATGTGATGAATGGATTGTATATGCACTAACAAGTTCACCCACAAAAATAAAACTTATAATTAAAAACACTAAAACAAATTTCCTATCCATTCCCCATCACCCCCCTTACCTTCTCCAAAACCCAATCCCAAACACTAAACCTCTCACCACCCCGAACAACCAAATAAGGATGATTCCCCGTCGTATTAATCCTCCTCCCTGACTCCGTCACAACCTCATAAATCGGCTTAACACCCATATCAAACAACTCTTTAACTTCATTAGAAACTAACTTCCCACTCTTCTCATCCAAACTCAAAACCTCATCCCCTGCCTCAATCTCCCAAATCTCCTTCATCGTCCCATCCGCCATCCTAATCAAACTATCCTCTGCAACACACAATCCTAAATCTTGACTCACCCCATCAATCGGCAAATAATCTGACCATGTCGCCGACGAAACCCCTGCCTCCGTCGATGCCGTCCTCGTCTGAAACTTCACAACATCTTCATAATACATATTACGGATTTCTTCCGCTGATAAAGAACGATTGTAGATTGCGACTTCGTCAATAGTCCCATTAAAAGACCTTGTTCCTGTAGGATTATCTCCAATCCGTAAATCATACACAGAAGTAGATACTACATCTCCATCCCTTGTTTGTGCAACCCCACTAACTCCATTAATATAAACGTTAGCTTCTCCAGTAATATCATCCCAAACAAATAACACGTGAGTCCAAACATCAGCAACTACTGCACTATGACCAAATTCGTTTGAATACCAATCCGAAGAACCTCCCCCAGTTCCAGTAGTTATAAGTTCTAAACAAACAATTCCATCAGTGTGAACATATAAAACATAATCAGTAGACTTATCTACAATCCTTTGATAGTCCTCTCCAGTCAAAGTCGGTTTAATCCATGTAGATACAGTTATTGCAGACATTCCTTCCAAACTTGCATCATCTGGAATCTGCACAAAATTATCATTCCCATTAAACTCATACGCCCCCCCAAACTTCCCACTCGAATTCCATGTTGTATCATTCACCACACTACCATTATTCCCATTCCCCGAGAAATCATAAACATGAGTATCGTTCTCAGAATTCCCCGACCAAATTCCCTCGCTGTCATCCCTCCTCACAAGCACAACATCATTCCCAACATCAACATCGTAAATCTTCCCGTCGTAATCAACCTTCTCAATCCCCAAAACCCGAACCGGCTCATTACTCGAATCTAAGAAATAAATTTCATCCCCATTTTCAAAATCAGAATAAACCTCTTTAATTGGCTGCAGAGAAAAGTTTAAATAATCCCCTCCTATCCTATCCTTCATGGAAGAAATTGTCGTTAAAGTTGACATACCCGTTGAATTTAAACAAGAATTCGAATTAGCTTTAGCCAAAGTTGTCCGGCAATTTGTGAACAACTTAAAATTATCACTAATCACCGAAGTATCTGGAATTTCCGAAAGCGACAATAGGGAAGTCAGACCATCTGTTGTCAAAGAAGTCGTCGAATCCATAGAACAAACTTCTAAAAAACTCAAATCAGGCGAAATAAAACCAAAGACCCTGGAGGAGTTTAATAACTGGTGCGAATCAGTATGAGAATTGATACTTCTCTTATTGAAAAAACCCTCATTAAACTCAAGAAAAAAGACCTCTCCTTGTTCAGGGCTGTTCAAAAGAAGATTAATCAAATCACTAACTCTGACATTGTCGTTATTAATCATTTCAAAAATCTCCGGGGAAACCTGAAAGATTACAAAAGAGTTCATATCGGAAGTTTCGTCCTCATATTCAAAATTGAAAAGGATATTATCATTTTTGACAGATTCGTTCATCACGACCAAGCCTACTAATTCTTGATTCTCCAAACTCTCCTCACTGAAGACAACGGTCGCTTCCCTCCCTTCTCCCATTTCCGATTTCCCGACTTCCGAACTCCCCTCGCCAACATAAACCCGATGCCCCGGACTCACAACCAAATCCCCGTCATCAGTTTCAATCTCAAACATAAACTCCGGCGAATCGAACTCAAAATAAGACGCAGGAACCTCCCACTCCAACGCCCCCGTCCCCTGATTCAGCGTCGCCACCTCCTCCGTCTCATCCAAATCCTTAAACAACTTCCAACCCTCATCCGTCAAAATCTCCGTCTCGTCGTCATAACAATGATCCGAATCATTATTCATATGCATCCACAACACCATACTAGGATCATAAACCAACTCCGACGTCCTAGAAACATTCGCCCTATCCGTCTGCACCGCATCCCACTCAATCGTCGTCCAATTAGAACCCGCCTTCCCACTATCCAAAATCGGCGACGTCCAATTCGTCGTATTCACATTCGGATGCGTTTCGTTCCCCGCCATGTAGAGTGCATTGATTTCTGAGGCGGAGAGGGAACGGTTGTAGATGGAGAGTTCGTCGATTGAGCCGTTGAAATAATCCCCACTCCCGGGCCAATTTGAACCTATCATTAAATCTTGGGCGTTACCTACTATTGTCCCGTTATGAGTGTCTGAAGATTCAAATTGTCCATCCCAATAAAGAATAATATCTGTTCCATTATAAGTTCCTACGATATGATGCCACTCTCCAGAATTCCATGTTAATCCATAAGTATAAACAGCTTTATTTCCAGAAGTAGTTGTTAAATCTATTTTAAAGTCATCAATAGTAGGATAAAAATACATACCAATAACATTCTTATTCTTATCCACTAGATGGTAATCTAAAGAAGAAGTTTGGTCTGTATTCGGTTTAAACCACAAAGACACAGTTATTTCTGAAGAACCATCCAAGTTATTAATATCCCCAATACTAACATAATCCCCATCCCCATCAAACTCAAACCCTCCTCCGAACTTCCCTCCAGTCGCATTATAAGTAGCATCAGTAACAGTCCCATTATTCCCATTCCCCGAAAAATCATAAACCCTCGTGTCATTCTCCCCATACCCAGAATCATTATTCATATGCATCCACAACACCATCGAAGCATCCAAATCGCTCGGCCCCCCATAAGTAACCATCTTCAAATTCCCATCAACATTCGTCGACGTCGTCCCATTAGCATAACTCCCATTCAAATACGTCCCCGTATCAAAGTCTGCCTTTGTCGTATGCGTCGTCTTCGTCGTCCCGCCCGCCGTCGCAAGATTATGCGCCGACGCATTCATCCCCCCAAACTCAAACAACTGATGATGCTTCCCTTCAGTTAAGACTTTTACAATATGATAGCCCGTTGAATTACACGAGTAATTCTCGTAGAAAACGCTCCCCGCCCCGCCAGAATAATTCACAAGCCATGAGTAATTTGCATCGACCAATTCCTGAGTAAGATTACTAAGTTCGTCTTCTAATTCTTGCTGACTATCACCGACGGCAAAGACGGCGATTGCTATCGCAATCGCGACAGTTAGCATGATTAATAGATTAGTTCTCACTTTCCACCTCAATAACAATTTTCTTTTTCTTCTTTTTCTCTCTAGCATCCTTTTCTCTTTCTCGTAGATAATTCTCATCACTAACAACACTTTCTTCAATTTCCCCTTCTAATTCTTTTCTAGCATTACCTGCAATCTCTCCACCTTTAACCGATGCAATTTTATGCTCATCAAAATTTTCAGGATTCTGCACACGCTCAATTTCTGTAGTTGAAGCTTCACCAAGCATCGAGAAAATCAATTCCAAGTCAGTCATGTGATCCCTCAAATTTTCTCTCTGCAATCCCTTAATTTCCTTATGCTCCCCGATAGAAACCCCAAAAGTCGCCTTCGCAATCTCATCCGTCAAAATGGCAAAATCCCTTCCTTCCTCGACACCTCTATCTTTCCATTCATCCGTCAAGTCCTGCCTAATTGCAATTCCCCTAATCCTTTTATCAATCCAACTTTTAGAATACCCTTTCTTTTCATAAATTTCTTTCATTCTATCTTGCGCAAGTTCAGGATTCTCAATCTCATCAATCCGCTCACTCCCAACTTTCGCTAACCATAACTTAAACGGTTCCGCTTTCTTGGAAGGAATCGACTGAATAATTCTAAAGACACTTTGTTTATTAGCACAATTAATTAACTGTTTACCTCCACTAGTTTCAACAGAAAGGGTACGTACAAATTGTACCCACCCTTCACTCAATAAATCATCCCTCTGTTTCAACTTTTGAATATACTGCTTTGGATCCTTAGAATCAGTCAATGCAACTATCACATCCTCTAAAACGAACCACCAATTATCCTCATGCCAAACTCTTCTTATTCCCTTCCCTCCAAAAACAACCATTTTTTTATCTTCGCCCATCATCTCACCCCAGTCCAAACATAATCCGGACA
>JAGLLG010000022.1 GCA_023140635.1 Candidatus Pacearchaeota archaeon
AATACTCCGGCTCACCAAAGAAATCATCCTGATACTCAACAGTCCATGTGGACACTGCAGCCCCCTTAGAAAAATCCACTGTTGACGGATTCACATTCACCGAATCATCTCCGATCAAATCATCTTCCCAAATCACGAACAAATCAATCCCCTCACCGTCGCAGTCAGTCCCCTCAACGGTTAATAAAACTTGCTGACCCTCTATCGCCGACGCTGTTGACCAGTACGCGTTTGTTAAAACACATTCCGTCGAGGAAGAACTTCCACCTCCGCCGCCATCATTAGAACCTCCAGAATCTCCGCCATCATCTCCCCCAGTTTCCACTGTCGTTGTAAAAGTATTATCTCCAGACATAGCCTCATTCCCAGCCGAGTCATTGCTCAAAACTCGATAATGATATAAAGTATTCTCCTGCAGACCAGTCAAACTAACTAAATGCGAAAGGACGAAAGATAAAACAGCTTCGCTGTTTCCATAACTAATAGTTAATCCGTACTCTACAATTGATGTCGCAGCTTCATCAGTTATCCAATTTACCGTCGCTGATGTTGTAGAAGGTGTTGCTGTGATATCAGAAAGTATTGGTGATGTTGTATCTTCCGTACAATTCAAATCACTCCCATCGCAATCCTCGTCAATACCATTACCACAAATCTCCGTTGCTCCAGGATAAATTGAAGAATTCGAATCATTACAATCTGCGGTTCCGCATCCAGATTGACTTTGATTGTAACCATCTCCGTCGCTGTCAACACAAATTATTTCTGTGATATTGTAATTACAAATTTCAGGAGGGCAAGGATTTCCAAGATATTCCCAGATGTAAGAAGTTAAAGTATCTGATGAACCAAATGGCGATGTATAATCTATAAAACCATAAATTCCTGAAACACCGTCGACAGTTTCACTCATCAATTCTTTAATCTTATCTTCATTTGGCCAAGGCCATAAATCTTCATTAGTTGTTTCATCCCACCCCTGTTCTCCATATAATGTTCCTGACACTCCAATTTTTTTCAAAATAGTTGGACCAACAACCCCCCTATTAGAACCTGCAATTGCAAGGGGTGATCCCACTTCTATTCTTAATGGATATAAAAGTCCATTCAGATATGGATCAGCATTAACAATCCCCACACCATCCCATATTCCTAAAATGTTATAATGATACAAATATAAAAGCAAAGGATTACCAATATAATAGTTAGCATCCCTCACAATTGAATTACTTAAACTTAAAAGTGAACCAGCAAGATGAATTGGTCTTTGATTTATTTCATCCGCATCTATAATTAACATATTTGAAGAATTTACTGTAACTCCCCCATGAGCAACTAAAGCTCCATTTAAATAAGGTTGTGGACTTGACAAATAGGGACCAAGTGCAATCGAATTATTAATAATTATTGTCCCCCCAGTTCCGGTTAAATAATATGCCATATACAGACCTTTAATCACCATATTTCCATGTAATATACTTGAAGTTGAAACCCAAAAATCTGCATCTTCAGACGAACCTATGCATTGATACTCTTCTCTATCAGAATCAATTGAAATACAATTCTGCCAAACAGAATTCTGACTACCATATCCCCTAAAATTTGATTCCTGTCCTTTCCAATCATCACAAACATACCAATCATGTCTCGCTACACACCGACGAAATATATTATGATTACCTTGGTAATCCAAAAATTTATAACGCCCACCCCCCCAAGCAATACATTCTTCAACAAGGTTATATGACGCCCCTCCTGAAAGTGCAAATGTTGCAATGTTTCCTGCCAACTTAGGTCCAATAAACCCACATCTTATTATCTTTGCATAATTCCAATTATACAAAATTGACGAACCCTCAAAAATAATTCCCTGAATAATCACATAATCTCTACCAATACCTGAATCTTGCAATGCATGAATCTTTACACCCCAATCTGTTTCTGCACGAATTGTAGTCATATTTAAAAGACCTACACCAGGGGAAGGTAAATGACCTGAACTATCTATACTCATACCAGGATAACCCCTCCAATCACCATCAACAATTATCACCGTATCTCCTGAAGACATAACAGACATAATTTCCCAAAGAGTATTATAACCAGTTTCTTTTGTAAAACCATTCTCTACACCAGTATTATTTGGATTACACCAGATTATATTTCCTGCTGCCGAAACACCTCCACTACTCATAAAAACAAAAACCACCATCACCAAAACAAACCTCCCAAATATTTTCCCCACCTCAAACCTCTCCCCATTCACCTTTCCACTCCCCAAACTTCCCATACTCCCGATTCCCAAAACCTCATCCTTCCCATCCCCAAATTTCCCCTTACTCATCTCCAACAACCTCCCAACACCCGCCCTTATCAGGACCAACCCTTTTCAGCAAACCCTTTCGCTTTAAGTTAGCTATATGAAACTTTATCCCCTCGTCGCTAATCCCAATAAAAGAAGCCAATTCCCTTCTCGTCACCATAGGACTCTCCCTTACTAACTCTAAAATCTTCTGGGTAGTTTTCTGGGTAGTTTTCTGGGTAGTTTCCAAACTTTTTTCCACAATTTTCTTATCTAAATAAAACACTATCTTATAATAATCCAAATCCCCTCCCACCACAGGCTTCTTACTATATTGGGTTTTCCAGCCGGAAAACATTTTATCAAAACCACTCCCTGCATTCTCTGATAATTTTATAGCTCGGAATATCCGTGCAAGAACAGGATTTCTCGGTTGTGAAAAATCTTCTTTCATGATAACTTTAAAATCCTTTGGAAGTGCTCCTGGATTCATAAATTCAATTCTATCGGTAAAAACCCTTATCCGAGGTTTTAACGTACTAAAATAGTCTGAATGCATAAGAAGATTAACCAACGCTTCACGAATAGCGACAACCTGAGGCTGATTTTCTGAAGCAAAACCAGACTCAGTCATCTTAAAGGGGATATCTATTTTTTTCAGCAATCTCTCAATAATACTAAAATAAAACCTAAACAGGTTTTCTTCTTCACTCAATCTATAAGTATATCTCATCGGAGCATCAGAATAAGATATCCCCGCAACCTCAAGATAATCAACTCTAAAATCCGTGATTACCTTACTTATATCATCTTCCTTGCCAAAAAAAAGAAGCCCTCCAACACTAACCCTCCCGTCAATTATCACATTAAGTTTTTCCAACAATTTTTTTTCGGTAAAAGTATTATACTTATGATCCGGGTTAAAATTCTTCATGTAGATTCTATAATCTCTAATTGTTTTTGCATCCAAATCTTCAAACGTAAATTTTGTCAGCCCCTTATCTCTCGAAGAAAACGCTTGTTCACGAAACATTGCATCTATCTCCTCACTTGTTGCTCTCTGATCTCCGCTCCCCGTCCGGATAAACGTATTTTTAGGCGTACCAAAGAACACTGGTTTATTCTCATAAACAGGAATATAAAAACCCAAAACAATCTTATCACCAAAATTAAATTTTTTACATTTAACCGATATCCGTTTATTGAATTTTTGCTCCCCTTTCAAAACACCTATAAAATCCTGTTCAATTTTTTCAGGATTTTCAACTCCCAAAACAAAATATTTCTTCCCCTTCTTTTTAACTCCAAAAATAAGCCACCCCCCCGCCGTATTTGAAAATGCAGAAACAGTTTCCCAACTGTTTTTCGGAATCTCGGATTTTGCCCCCTTGACTTCAAAATCTTCCCATTCAATATCTTCAAGTTTTTCAATTAATTCTTTTTTATCCATCCAACAACCTCCGAATCTCCTCAATCCTCTTCTTCTTCAAATAAACATCATAAGGTACAACACTCCCATTAATCATAACAGAAACATTCAACACCTCATCCCCACACCTCGTCTCTAAAAACACCAAGTCGTCATTCCCGCCAACATATTCAAACCCATACGTCGTTCCATTAAAAGCACTAATCGTCAAATTCGCCTCTCCAGTTGTATTAAACCTTACAGTCCAATTCCCGCCAACAGTAGGATAACTCTGCACATTCAAAATCTCGAGAGAAACCTCATAACTCTGGTTACTTAAATGCGGAACAATCCACTCAACATAATCCGCAAACCCATCCCCATTCAAATCATGAACTGAAAAATTAACTTCGACGCGAACATAATCATCGCCATCCTTCTTTTTAGGTGACTTAGACGGTACAACATTTTCCTTAACAACCTCGCCAGTTATCAAAAGCTTCTTGGGCATTTTCTGTGAAGAAAATGATCCGTGCAAGTTAGTCATAACTTTCTCTTCATTACCAACGCTCTTGTTCTCCTTATCCTTAGTCTCCTTATCCTTTACTTTTTCATCGTCAGATACACTTTCATTAATCTCTTCATCCACCAAACCTTCACCGGGGTCAGCAGAGTCATGTCCGATTGGGGCCTCATCACTAACATCAACGTCCTCGACAAAAGGCACTTCTTTCTCTTTCTTTTCCTTCTCATCAGAATTTTTTTCCTTCGGAGCCTTCTCCCCTTCCTTCAAATCTTTTTTGCTAACCTCTTCTTCGATATACCCATACTTCACCGCATCCTCATAAGACGCCCTCCAAT